>NZ_JAPVYF010000002.1:0-153168 GCF_041431705.1 Streptococcus sp. 27098_8_74 | reverse complement strand
TTCATCAAAACTATAAAAAACCGAATATTATACTTAAGAATGCCTTTCACCAAAACCTAGAAAAGCTTGGAATAACAATCATTTTAAGCAAACAACCTCCCAATAAAAACAAACGATTATTTGCTAAAGTTATTTCACACTCATTATGAATAGAGTCTGCATTTTCATCCAAAAAATGATAAAATAGTAGAGCTTATTTTTGAGAATGGAGAATATGATGAACCCATTATTAACTGGTATGAATGACAAACAGGCCGAAGCCGTCCAAACGACTGAAGGTCCTTTGTTGATTATGGCAGGTGCAGGATCAGGGAAGACACGTGTACTTACCCACCGCATTGCCTACCTTATCGACGAAAAAATGATCAATCCTTGGAATATTTTGGCCATTACCTTTACCAATAAGGCAGCTCGTGAGATGCGTGAGCGTGCTATGGCTTTAAACCCAGCAACTTCAGAAACCTTGATTGCGACCTTCCATAGTATGTGCGTGCGAATCCTTCGTCGTGAAGCGGACCATATTGGCTACAATCGAAACTTTACTATCGTGGATCCTGGTGAACAACGTACTTTGATGAAACGTATTCTCAAGAATCTTAACCTTGATCCTAAGAAGTGGAATGAACGTGCCATCTTAGGGACGATTTCCAACGCCAAAAATGACCTCTTGGATGAAGTGGCCTATGAGCACCAGGCCGGTGATATGTACACCCAAATTGTTGCTAAATGTTATAAGGCCTATCAAGAAGAGCTACGTCGTAGTGAAGCTATGGATTTTGACGATTTGATTATGATGACTTTACGTCTCTTTGACAAAAATCCTGATGTCCTCGCCTATTATCAGCAACGTTATCAGTACATTCACGTGGATGAGTACCAAGATACCAACCATGCTCAATATCAGTTGGTAAAACTCTTGGCTTCTCGCTTCAAGAATATCTGTGTCGTAGGTGATGCGGACCAATCAATCTACGGTTGGCGTGGGGCTGATATGCAGAATATCCTTGATTTTGAGAAGGACTATCCTGAAGCTAAGGTAGTTCTCTTGGAAGAAAACTACCGTTCAACCAAGAAAATTCTTCAAGCAGCCAACGAAGTTATCAAGAATAACCGCAATCGCCGTCCAAAGAAACTTTGGACACAAAATGATGACGGTGAACAAATTGTTTATTACCGTGCTAATGATGAGCGTGATGAAGCTGTTTTTGTTGCTTCAACAATCGACAATATTATTCGTGAAGAAGGTAAGAACTTTAAGGATTTTGCTGTACTCTACCGTACCAATGCTCAGTCTCGTACTATTGAAGAAGCCTTGCTCAAGTCAAATATTCCTTATACCATGGTTGGTGGTACCAAGTTCTATAGCCGTAAAGAAATCCGTGATGTCATTTCTTACTTAAACTTGATTGCCAATCCTGCGGATAATATTAGCTTTGAACGTGTGGTTAATGAACCTAAACGTGGAGTCGGACCTGGTACACTCGAAAAAATTCGTACCTTTGCCTATGAGCAAAACATGAGTCTCCTAGATGCATCAGCTAATATTATGTTGTCACCGATCAAGGGGAAAGCAGCTCAGGGCGTTTACGATTTTGCTAACATGATACTGAATCTACGTGACCAGCTAGACGGGCTAAGTATTACTGAAGCGGTAGAGGCTGTTTTAGATAAGTCTGGTTATCTGGATGCTCTTTCTATGCAACAAACACTTGAAAGTCAAGCACGCATTGAAAATATCGAAGAGTTCATGTCTGTTACTAAGAATTTTGATGAAACCAACTCCGATGGTACGGAAGATGAGACTGGTATTGACCGTTTAGGCCGTTTCTTGAATGATCTAGCTTTGATTGCTGATACGGACGATGGTGATATGGAAGCAGCAGAAGTAACCTTGATGACCCTCCATGCTGCTAAAGGACTTGAATTTCCAGTTGTCTTCCTTATCGGTATGGAAGAGGGAGTCTTCCCTTTGTCTCGTGCCTCAGAGGATCCAGAAGAACTCGAAGAAGAGCGTCGCTTAGCTTACGTAGGTATTACCCGTGCTGAAGAGATTCTTTTCCTTACCAACGCTAATACACGTACGCTTTTCGGTAAGACTAGCTATAATCGTCCTAGCCGTTTCTTGCGTGAAATTTCAGATGATTTATTACAATATCAAGGTCTAGCACGTCCAGCCAATTCATCATTTGGTGTTCGTTTTACAAAGGAAGAGCCAACACAATTTGGTCAAGGCATGAGTTTACAACAAGCGCTTCAGACCAGAAAAGCAAATGTACAACCTCAAAGACATACTGGTGCTCAGCCATTTTCAAAAGCTACTGGCGGACTACCTTTTGGTAAGACTTCAGACTCTGGCAATTCAGCTACTGACTGGGAAATCGGAGATATCGCTCACCACAAGAAGTGGGGAGATGGGACCGTCCTAGAAGTAACTGGAAGTGGCAAGACACAAGAACTTAAGATAAAATTCCCAGAAGTTGGACTTAAAAAAGTTTTGGCAAGCGTAGCACCTATTGAGAAGAAATAGAAAGGGACCGAAAGGTCCTTTTTAATAAGCCTTCCCTATCACATTGATAAAAAATTTCTATTAGACAGCTAGCTTTTCTGGGTGTAGAATGAAAGCAACTTTTGTTTTGGAGGACACCCATATGTCACGAGAATTTTCATTTGAAACCTTACAATTACACGCTGGACAAACACCTGACAAGGAAACAAAATCACGTGCGGTTCCAATTTACCAAACGACTTCATATGTTTTTGACGATGCTCAAGAAGGTGAAGATCTCTTTGCCCTTAGAAAACCGGGTAATATTTACACACGTATTACCAATCCAACAGTAGCAGTACTTGAAGAACGTATTGCAGCCCTCGAAGGTGGTGTTGGTGCCTTGGCTACGGCTTCAGGTATGGCTGCTATCACCTATGCTATCCTTGGTTTGGCACATGCTGGTGATCATGTAGTTGCTGCGACAACCCTCTACGGTGGAACATTCAATCTCTTAAAAGAAACTCTTCCACGCTATGGTGTCACAACAACTTTTGTAGATGTTGACAATCCTGAAGAAATAGAAGCTGCTATCAAAGATAATACCAAACTTGTATTGATTGAGTCTTTGGGAAATCCGCTTATCAACATTCCTGATTTTGAAAAAATTGCTGAAATTGCTCACAGTCATAAGATTCCATTGGTTGCTGACAATACTTTTGGTACTCC
Source organism: Streptococcus sp. 27098_8_74 (assembly GCF_041431705.1). Taxonomy (NCBI): domain Bacteria; kingdom Bacillati; phylum Bacillota; class Bacilli; order Lactobacillales; family Streptococcaceae; genus Streptococcus; species Streptococcus sp. 27098_8_74. The sequence continues at coordinate 149,954 of NZ_JAPVYF010000002.1, read as the reverse complement.
ATATCTCATCAATGTTATCTCCCATGGTGTAGATATCGTGGTTCATTCTGCGACTAAGTTTATCGGTGGACATGGAACAACTATCGGTGGCCTTATTGTCGATTCTGGTAAATTTGACTGGGAAGCTTCAGGCAAGTTCCCACAGTTGGTTGAAGAAGACCCATCTTACCACAATATCAGCTATACACGTGATGTTGGTCCAGCAGCATTTATCACTGCCCTTCGTACACAACTTTTGCGTGACACAGGGGCTGCCTTGGCACCTTTCAATGCTTTCTTGCTTTTACAAGGACTTGAAACACTTTCACTTCGTGTCGAACGCCACGTCGAAAATGCTAAAAAAATCGTAGACTTTTTGGAAAATCATCCAAAAGTTGAAAAAGTGAACTATCCTGGATTGCCATCAAGTCCTTACTATGATTTGGCACAAAAATACTTCCCTAAAGGACCAGGTTCTATTTTCACTTTCCATGTTAAAGGTGGACAAGACGAAGCACGTACCGTTATTGATAATCTTGAAATCTTCTCAGATTTAGCTAACGTTGCTGATGCAAAATCTTTGGTGGTTCACCCTGCAACAACAACTCATCAACAATTGGCAGAAGCAGATTTGTTGGCTTGTGGTGTCACTCCAAATCAAATTCGTATCTCAGTTGGTTTGGAAAACGCAGATGATTTGATTGAAGATTTAAAACTAGCCCTTGATAAAATTTAAGTATTCTGATACTAAATATTTAAACCAGCTCTATAGCTGGTTTTTTGTTATACTATCCCTATGAAATTTGTTTTTGATTTGGATGGAACCCTATGTTTTGATGGTATGACTATGTCAAAAGAACTACAAGAGGTTCTTTTAACAGCACCAAAATACGGTCATGAGATTATTTTTGCAACAGCACGCTCTTACAGAGACTGTCTTAGTATTTTGGAGGGAGAATTGAAAAAACTGACAGTAGTTGGCTTAAACGGTGGTGAAGTCTTTCAAGATGAACTATTAGTATCTCAATACACAATACCTTCTAATGCTCTCGGAACGATTGTTAGCTACTGTGATACCTATAACCTCCCTTATTTTATTGATGATACCTTTAATTATGCTATACAAAATCCTGATCAGATTCCTTTCCTTTCAAATGTTGACCCATTAAACAAAGCAAGGATTTTGCCTGTCCAAGAACTTAATAAGCCTATTAAAGCTGTTATTCCACTTGCAGAGCATGAGGATATACGAGAAGATCTTATCTTTAATCTAAACAAACTGGAATGTTTAGACCTTACTTACCATGATATCGAAAGGTGTCTCTACATTAATCTTAAAGGTGTGACTAAGGCTAGTACTGTTTTAAACCACTTTGGTAGAGACTTTGTAGCTTTTGGAAATGACCAAAATGATATTTCTCTTTTCAAATATGCTATATATAGTGTGCAAGTTGGCGATTATCCCTATCTGAAAGACTTTGCAGACGAAGTCATTCCTGCAATTAATACAGTGATTGCTGAAAAAATTAAACTACTGTTTGAAAAGTTCTAAACAAATGCTTAGGCTTCTTGCTCTATTTGCAGTACAATAGTAAAAAAGTATTGGAGGATTAACATGCCAACATTTATTGGAAAACCAGTTACAGTAGCAGAAGACAAACAACTTCAAGTTGGAGATACCTTGCGTGACTTTAATTTGACAGCAACAGATTTGACGAAAAAATCACTTTCAGAATTCGATGGTAAGAAAAAAGTTATCTCTATCGTTCCATCAATCGATACTGGTATTTGTTCAACTCAGACACGTACCTTTAACAAGGAATTGTCAGAACTAGATGATACTGTCGTTATTACTATTTCAGTGGACCTACCATTTGCGCAAGCTCGTTGGTGTGGTGCTGAGGGCCTTGAAAATGCCATCATGCTCTCTGACTACTATGATAATAGTTTCGGTAAAGACTATGGTGTCCTTATTGAAGAATGGCACTTGTTAGCGCGTGCCGTTATAGTGGCAGACGCTGACAACAAGATTACTTATGTCGAATATTTGGACAATATCAATACTGATCCAAACTATGAAGCAGCAGTAGCAGCAGCTAAAAGCTTATAAAAAGGGGCCCAGGTCTCTTTTTTATTTTGCCTTTCTTACAGTTTTTACTTGCAAAAGTATTAGCTTCTTGCTATTATTGTATAGCAATACTCAATGTGGATAGTGAAATATAAAAAAGGAGATTCAATGTCTGAAAAAGAAAGACCTCAACTGATTATCGATTACGAAGCTAACACAGACAAACTTGTTCGTTTAGGCGATGTTGTCGATCAATTTAAAGGAAAAGCTGTCCCTGCTAAGGCAGAACCTGGCGAATTCGCTGTCATTAATCTATCGGATATGACACCCAACGGCATTGCTTACGATGACCTAAAAACATTTTCTGAGGAACGCCGCAAACTTTTACGCTTTCTCTTAGAAGATGGAGATGTGCTTATTGCATCTAAGGGAACTGTTCAAAAAGTTGCTGTTTTCGAAGATCAGGGCAAGCGTGAAGTTGTTGCCTCATCAAATATCACAGTATTACGACCTAAGGAAAAACTCCGTGGTTTCTACATCAAGTTCTTTCTTGAGACCGAAATTGGTCGTGCCTATTTGGATTATGCTGATAAGGGAAAGGCTGTCCTCAATTTGTCGACAGCTGACCTCTTGGACATCAAAATTCCTGAAATACCGATTGTTAAACAAGATTACCAAATTGCCGCCTATTTACGTGGTCGTGCCGATTTCCATCGTAAGATGGTCCGTGCAGAGCAAGAGTGGAAAAATATCCAGCATAATGTTACAGAAGCTCTATTTGGAAATTAACCAAAAGCCAGCAAACTAGGATTTGTTGGTCTTTTTTTATTATTCTCGTGTATAATGGTAGTAGCAAATATGTTATTAGGAGGTCATTATGACTACCAACACCATAGATTTATCACAACCAGTCGCAACAATCATAAAAGAGCATCCAGAGGTTAAGGATTTACTGATTGACCTTGGTTTTAAGCCCTTGTCTAACCCAGCTATGCTAAATACTGTCGGTAAGGTAACCAGTCTAAAAGCTGGCTCCAAGTTAGCTAATATTCCCCTAGATAAAATCAAGAAAACCTTACTATTCAATGGTTATGATGTCATCGGAGACTAATATGGAAAACAATCGTATTCAAATACTCAAAGAAATTCTCCTTGATTTACACCAGGGAGCCAGTCCTGAGAGTGTTCAAGAGCGCTTCAATCAACACTTCAAGGGAGTATCTGCCCTTGAAATCTCTATGATGGAGCATGAACTTATGGCATCTGAAGATGGGGTTACCTTTGAAGATGTGATGAGCCTTTGTAATGTCCACGCTAACCTCTTTAAAGGAGCTATTGCAGATGTGGAGGTGGCAGACGCTGATCAAGAGGGCCACCCTGTCTATGTCTTTAAACAAGAGAATTTAGCCCTACGTTCAGCTATCCTACGTATTCGACGTATCATCGAAAACATTAGTAAGCCTGAAAATGAAGATTTCAAATCTGACCTACTCAATGGGCTTAGACATCAGATGTCTTTATTGGGACAATTTCATAACCATTACACACGTAAAGAAAAGCTCTTCTTTCCAATAATGGAGCGTTATGGTCATGATTCTCCTCCAAAGGTTATGTGGGGTGTAGACGATGACATCCGAAAACTTTTTAGAGCGGCAGAAGCTAAACTAAAAGAACTTCCAGATGCTGATTTAGAAGAATTTTCAAAGTCCTTCGAAGCTTTTTCAGAAGAATTTGAAGCTATGATTTTCAAGGAAGAAGCTATCTTACTGATGATTCTGCTTGAAACCTTCACGCAGGATGATTGGCTTTCAATTGCCGAAGAAAGTGATGCCTATGGCTATGCAATTATAAAACCTACAGCCGTCTGGCAACCTAAGCGTGAGCGTTTTGAGGAAGACAATACGGAAACATCGCAAGAACAGTCAGGTCTGAGCACTGACGCACATACGGGCAATACCCGAATTATTGAAACCCCAGAAGGGCAATTCACCATCAGCTTCACCCCAAAACCAAAAACTGAAACTGTCGTAGATAGAGAAACAACGCAACCTTTTGGCAATGGTTATCTTTCTGTGGAGCAGGCTAATCTCATTCTCAACCACCTTCCTTTGGAAATCACTTTCGTTAATAAAGATGATATTTTCCAATACTATAATGACAATGTTCCGGCGAATGAAATGGTTTTCAAACGAACACCGAGCCAAATTGGACGTAATGTGGAACTTTGTCATCCGCCAAAAGTCCTTGATAAGGTCAAGAAAATCTTTAACTTACTTAGAAGTGGTGAGCGCGATCAAGTCCCAATGTGGTTCAAATCTGAACGTTTAGGAAAATTCGTCTATGTTACCTATGCAGCTGTCAGGGATGACAAGGGAGACTTTCAGGGCGTCTTAGAGTATGTACAAGATATTAAACCTTTCTTTGAACTGAAAAGCGATCTTAAAAGAGATATTGATTAAAAAGCTAGTAGTCTTGCAATTGCTTATGACTATAATACTCAAGAGGTTAGAGACTTTGCTCTCTGCCTCTTTATGTTTCTACCTAGCTCTTTAGGATGGCTTTTGATATAATTAAAAGTATGATTTCAGGAATTATTAATCTAAAAAAAGAGGCTGGAATGACCAGTCATGATGCAGTATTTAAACTACGCAAAATATTACAAGAGAAAAAAATCGGACATGGTGGTACCCTTGATCCAGATGTTACTGGTGTCCTACCTATAGCAGTTGGAAAAGCGACTCGTGTCATTGAATACATGACTGAAGCAGGGAAAGTCTATGAGGGAGAAATTACCATTGGTTTTTCAACAACGACCGAGGATGCAAGTGGTGAAGTCGTCCAAACTACTCCGATAAGGGAGCTAGACGAAGAAACCGTTGACAAAGCAATGGCTAGTTTCGAGGGAGAAATCACACAAATTCCTCCCATGTACTCAGCGGTTAAGGTCAACGGGAAAAAACTTTATGAGTATGCACGCGCTGGACAAGAAGTAGAACGTCCACAACGTCAAGTGACAATTACCGAATTTGTCCGTACCTCACCTATTGAGATAGAAAATGGTACTGCAAGATTTACCTTCCGTGTTGCTTGTAGTAAGGGAACCTATGTCCGTACCTTATCTGTCGACTTGGGGGCAAAACTCGGCTACGCTAGTCATATGTCTGCTCTTCGCCGAACTGCTTCAGCAGGCCTAACCTTAGATGAAGCACTAACCCTCTCACAAATTTCAGAAATGGTAGAAGCAGGAGACCAATCCTTCCTCCTTCCTATCGAATTTGGCGTTCAGGATCTCCCAGCTGTACAAGTCACTGATGATGATGCCAAAGAAATCTCATTTGGTCGCTTCATTTCCATAGACAGTCAAGAACCCTTAGTCGCCGCTTTTTTGGGTGACAAAGTTCTAGCTATCATGGAAAAACGAGGTCAAGTTTATAAACCTAGAAAAGTATTAAGTCAATGAAAGTAACGTCTATTAACGATTATAAAGATATCCATCAGGAAAAGGAAACAGTCCTGGTCCTAGGCTATTTCGATGCGCTCCACCGTGGTCACAAGGTTCTTTTTGATAAGGCTCGTCAGATTGCTAATGAGAAAGAGCTTGAGGTAGCTGTTCTTACCTTTAATGAGAGTCCTCAGCTAACTTTCCAACGCTTTACGGATGATTTACTTCTTCATATCACAGCACCTCAGAGACGGTGTGAACTTTTTGAAGCCTATGGTACAGATCAGCTTTATTTGACAGATTTTAATAGTGATTTTGCTAGAACAAGTTCAGACGACTTTATCGCTCGCTATATTAAGCGTTTAAAAGCGCAAGAAGTTGTGGTTGGCTTTGACTACAAGTTTGGACACCATCGCACTGATGCAGATTATCTTGCCCGTAATTTTTCAGGTACCGTCCATGTGATTGAGGAGCAGCAGAGTGATGGCGAAAAAATTTCATCAACACGTGTGCGCCAATTAATTCGGGAAGGTAAGGTTAAAGAAGCTAATCATCTTTTAGGACATGAATTCTCTACACGTGGCATCGTGGTACACGGTGATGCGCGTGGGCGTACCATTGGATTTCCAACAGCTAATTTAGCACCTATCGATAGAACCTACCTCCCTGCTGATGGTGTCTATGTGGCCGATGTTGTGATTGATGGCAAACGTTATCGCTCGATGACTAGCCTAGGAAAAAATGTCACCTTTGGTGGTACAGAGTTACGTCTTGAAGCTAATATCTTTGATTTTGAAGGTGACATCTATGGAAAAACAATTGAAGTATACTGGCTAGATTATATTCGTGACATGATTAAGTTCAATAATATAGACGAACTATGCGCTCAACTGGAAGCCGATAAAAAAATCGCGGAAAAATTTTAAGAAAGCGTAGCCAAAACTAATCAAATAATGTATAATGTTTAGGAATGTTAAAGTGAAAGGGGTGTTTGCATGGTAACTTTATTTTTATCACCTAGCTGCACCAGCTGTAGGAAAGCACGAGCCTGGTTGACCAATCATGAAGTTGCTTTTGACGAACACAATATTATCACGAGCCCATTAACTCACGATGAGTTGATGAAGATTTTGTCTTACACGGAAAATGGTACCGAAGATATCATTTCAACCCGTTCCAAAGTCTTTCAGAAGCTGAATATCGATGTGGATGATTTGACCATAAAGGAACTCATTCAATTGATTTCTGAATACCCAAATCTTCTTCGTCGACCTATCATTATGGACAACAAACGCATGCAAATTGGTTTTAACGAAGATGAAATTCGTGCCTTTTTGCCTCGTGATTATAGAAAGCAAGAATTGCGTCAAGCGACCATTCGAGCTGAGATTGAGGGTAACAATGACTAAAGGAAATTATTCCTACCCACTCGATCCATCATGGAGCACTGAGGAAATTACCACAGTGCTTCATTTTTTGAGTCAGGTAGAAAAAGCATACGAGAGCAAGGTTGACCGTGACCAACTCTTACAAGCCTATAAGGCTTTTAAAACTGTTGTTCCTGGCAAGGCGCCTGAGAAACAACTAGATAAGGCCTTTGAAGAAGCTAGCGGTTTTTCAACCTATCAAGCTGTCAAAGCTGCTAAAGCAAAAGATAAAGGATTTGTAGCACTTGGAAAATAAACTACTCTTTGCTAAAGAAATCATTAAGGAAGCCGGGGCTTTCATTAAAGAAAGTTTGTCCAAAACAATCACGGTAGAAGAAAAGACGGCTTTTGATGATTTAGTAACTAATATTGACAAACAAACACAAGATTTACTCGTGGCACGTATTAAATCCTCCTTCCCTTCAGACAATATTTTCGCTGAAGAAAATGGCTTGGTTCATAATATCAAAGATGGGAACGTCTGGGTCTTGGACCCTATTGACGGGACGGTCAATTTCATCGTCCAACAAGATAATTTTTGTGTGATGATTGCCTATTATGAAGACGGAAAAGGGAAATTTGGCCTAATTTATAATGTCATGGCTGATCAACTTTTCTACGGTGGGGGGCAATTCGATGTTTATTGTAATGATAAACCACTCCCAACATATAAGAATCGCCCTTTAGAACGCTGCTTAGTTGCCAGTAATGCAGCTATGTACGCTAAGAATTTCCATGGCTTGAAAAATCTTATTGACAAGATCTTAGGTGTTCGTGTCTACGGTGGTGCTGGTTTAAGTATGTCTAAGGTTCTTTCAGGACAAATTTTAGCTTACTTTTCAGTCATTTACCCATGGGACTATGCTGCAGCAAGTATTATGGGAGAAAAATTGGGTTATCACCTTGAGACCATTACCGGAGAACCACTGGATTATTCTAGTCGTCAAGCTGTTATGCTGGTTCCCAAAGACAGACTTGAAGAAATTAAGAGCATCATGGGGTCAGAAAATTAGTTTGAAACATAAAAACCATACTGGACAAATCAGAACAGCAAGTTCTCTTGGTTAGTCCAGTTTTTTAATAGAAAGGAAACTATGCAATTTCCATCAGATTTTATAGAGAAATATAACAATTTACTAGGTTCTGAAGCAGAGGATTTCTTTGCATCGTTTGATCAAGAAGCCGTGTCCGCCTACCGTACCAACCCTCTGAAAAAGCAACAGAAGGACTTTCCCGATGCTATTCCAGAGACGCCATGGGGCCATTACGGAAAAATTTCTGGAAAATCCTCAGATCATGCGACTGGTTTGGTCTATTCTCAGGAACCAGCTGCCCAAATGGTCGCTCAAGTGGCAGCTCCAGCCAAGGGAAGTCGTGTCTTAGATTTGGCAGCTGCTCCGGGTGGAAAGTCTACTCATCTTTTAAGCTACCTAGATAATACAGGACTACTCGTTAGCAATGAAATCAATCCAAAACGTAGCAAAATTCTAGTTGAAAACATAGAGCGTTTTGGAGCAAGAAATGTTGTGGTGACTAACACGTCAGCCGACAAACTAGCTAAAGTTTTCAAAAATTATTTTGATACAATTGTCTTTGATGGACCTTGTTCTGGCGAAGGAATGTTCCGCAAGGATCCTGATGCCATCCAATATTGGCACAAGGATTACCCTAGTGAACTGGCACAATTGCAGAAGGATATCTTGTCAGACGGTTTGAAGATGCTGGCTCCTGGTGGACAACTTATTTACTCAACCTGCACCTGGTCGCCTGAGGAGAACGAGGGCGTTGTCGCTTGGATTTTAGAGAATTATCCTGACCTTGAATTGGTGGAAATTCCTAAACTAAACGGCATGAGCGATGGCATTAATTTTCCAGAAACAGCCCGCATGTATCCGCATCGTTTCAAGGGTGAAGGTCAGTTTGTGGCAAAATTCCAGGATAAGCGCGTACCTGAGCAAACACGTATCAAAGAGGGAAAATCTAACCTAAACAAGGAGCAGAAGCAACTTTGGGAAGATTTTGCAAAAAAACACCTTAAAACTAGACTGGATGGTTTGCTGCAAGTTTTTGGGGACAATCTCTACCTGCTTCCAAAAGGGCTCCCAGACCTTTCTAAAGTTAAAATCGCTCGTAACGGTTTGCATCTTGGTGTCTTCAAGAAAAAACGTTTCGAACCAAGTTTTGCTCTTGGAATTGCTTTAACATCTGATGAAGTTGTTTCAAGTATAGAGCTAAGTCAAGACAAGTTTGCCCAATACGTTTCTGGTAATGTGGTTACTCTAGATCAAACACATCCTAACGGTTGGTATCAGCTTTTAGTGGACGGCAATGGTTTTGGGTTTGCTAAAGTTGTTGGAAATACGGTTAAAAACTACTATCCTAAAGGATTAAGATTTCACATTTAAGAACCTGTAACCAAACTTTAATATGACTTAGTTATCCTATACTTGTTATAATTAGATAGGTGTCTTTTAACAGCATATCTATGAGACACTTTCTTACTTATGTTACAAAATGTCGGAGGACAAAAATGAAAAAAACAAAAGTCCTTGCAGTGATTCTGTCACTGGCAATGGCCATGCTGGTTTTAACTGGCTGTGCCTCTTGGATTGACCGTGGCCAGTCCATTACAGCAGTTGGTTCTACGGCCCTTCAACCCTTAGTGGAGGCGGCAGCAGATGGGTTCGCTGAGAAGAACCCTGAGAATATCGTTAACGTCCAAGGTGGCGGTTCTGGTACTGGACTTTCTCAGGTACAATCTGGTGCTGTTCAAATTGGGAACAGTGACCTTTTTGCCGAGGAAAAATCTGGAATCGATGCCAGTAAGCTTGTTGACTATCAAGTTGCCGTTGCTGGAATTGCAGTGATTACAAATAAAGAAGTCTCTGTCGATAACCTGACAACCGAACAACTTCGCAAGATTTTCACTGGGGAAATCACAAACTGGAAACAGCTTGGTGGTAAAGACTTAGAGATTACTATTATTAACCGTGCAGCCAGCTCAGGATCACGCGCAACTTTCGATGCAGTGATTATGGACGGTAAATCGCCAATCCGTACCCAAGAGCAAGATTCTAATGGTATGGTTAAGTCAATCGTTGCTCAGACACCAGGTGCTATTTCATACCTATCATTTGCCTACCTTGATGATTCTGTTAAAACATTGAAGTTAAATGGATTTGAACCAAAAGCTGAAAATGTTGCAACTAACGATTGGCCGATTTGGTCCTACGAGCATATGTATACCAAGGGAAAACCGGATAGCTATACCAAACAATTCTTAGATTACATGATGAGTGACGAAGTCCAAGAAAATGTCGTCGCAAAAATGGGTTACATTTCCATCCATAGCATGAAAGTTACCAAGGATGCTGATGGTAACGTCTCAAAGAAGAGTGAGGAGTAAGCATGAAAAATGAAGAATTGGTGAAGCAATTAACATCACCCTCTAAAAATTCACGCCTCGAGAAGTTTGGTAAAACAATCACTTTCCTTTGCCTAGCTTTGATTGTTTTTATCGTAGCCATGATTTTACTTTTCGTTGCTCAAAAAGGGCTGGCGACTTTCTTTGTTAATAAAGTTAGCTTGATCGAGTTTCTCTTTAGTGGCGATTGGTCGCCATCTGAAGGCAAGTTCGGAGCTCTTCCAATGATTTTGGGATCATTCGTAGTTACCTTGCTCTCAGCCTTGGTAGCAACGCCATTTGCCATTGGAGCAGCCATCTTTATGACTGAAATTTCTCCGAAAGGGGCTAAATTCCTACAACCAGCTATTGAACTTTTGGTGGGGATTCCATCTGTTGTTTATGGATTTATTGGTCTCCAAGTCGTGGTTCCATTTGTTCGCTTAATTTTTGGTGGAACAGGTTTTGGTATTCTTTCAGGTACCTTTGTCTTGTTCGTCATGATTCTACCAACCGTAACCTTTATGACAACAGATACGCTTCGTGCAGTGCCTCGTCACTATCGTGAAGCCAGTCTGGCCATGGGAGCTACACGCTGGCAAACGATTTGGCGTGTGACACTTAATGCGGCTAAACCAGGTATTTTCACGGCCGTTATCTTTGGTATGGCCCGTGCCTTTGGTGAGGCTCTCGCCATCCAAATGGTTGTCGGAAATTCCGCAGTGATTCCAACTTCTTTAACGACACCAGCAGCAACATTGACATCTGTCTTGACTATGGGAATCGGGAATACAGTCATGGGTACTGTTTCAAACAATGTCCTTTGGTCTCTCGCCTTGGTGCTCTTATTGATGAGTCTTGGTTTCAATATGTTGGTGAAATTCATTACCCGTGAGAGAAAGAGAAATTATGAACGCTAAAAAAATTGATAAAATTGCCATCGGCACACTCTATGTGATTGCTGGCATTATTGTAACAATCCTGGCAGCCTTGATTCTCTATATCTTGGTTCGCGGGATACCACATATCAGCTGGTCATTCTTGACTAGTCGATCATCATCTTACAAAGCTGGTGGAGGAATTGGGGTTCAACTCTACAATTCATTCTTCCTTTTGGTTATTACCCTGATTATTTCTGTGCCTCTTTCCATGGGAGCTGGCATCTTCTTATCAGAATATGCTAAAAAAGGACGACTTACCAACTTTGTTCGTACCTGTATTGAAATCCTTTCTTCACTACCTTCAGTGGTGGTCGGACTCTTTGGTTACTTGATTTTCGTTGTCCAATTCCAGTATGGATTTTCAATCCTATCAGGTGCCTTGGCTTTAACGGTCTTTAACCTACCACAAATGACTCGTACGGTTGAAGATAGTTTGCGAACAGTCCATCATACCCAACGTGAAGCTGGGCTAGCTCTAGGCTTGTCTCGATGGGAAACAATCTTACACGTTGTTGTTCCAGAGGCCTTACCTGGTATTGTTACTGGTATCGTTCTTGCTTCTGGTCGTATTTTCGGAGAAGCAGCAGCGCTAATCTATACAGCAGGTCAATCTGCACCAGCACTTAACTGGAGCGACTGGAATCCGCTTAGCATCTCTAGTCCAATTTCGATTTTCCGCCAAGCAGAGACACTTGCTGTTCACATCTGGAAGGTCAACTCAGAAGGTACGACACCTGACGCCACTGCAGTATCTGCTGGTTCAGCAGCAGTGCTCTTGATTTTCATTCTGATTTTCAACTTTGGTGCACGTCGTTTGGGAGCTTACCTCCATAAGAAATTAACATCCGCTTAAAGGAGTTATCATGACAAAATATAATTGGGACGAGCGTCATATTATCACCTTCCCAGAGAAGGAGCTCGCTCTTGAAACAAAGGACTTGCATGTCTACTATGGTCAAAAAGAAGCCATCAAAGGCATTGACATGCAATTCGAGAAAAATAAAATCACAGCTCTTATTGGGCCTTCAGGATGCGGTAAATCAACTTTTCTTCGTAGTCTAAACCGTATGAATGATACGATTGATATTGCCAAGGTTACTGGACAAATCCTTTATCAAGGAGTCGATGTTAACGCAAGTAATATCAATGTTTATGAAATGCGTAAACATATTGGAATGGTTTTCCAACGTCCAAATCCATTCGCCAAGTCTATTTACAGAAATATCACCTTTGCTCACGAACGTAAAGGTGTAAGAGATAAGCAAACCTTGGACGAGATTGTTGAAACATCACTTAAGCAAGCTGGACTTTGGGATCAAGTTAAAGATGACCTTCATAAATCTGCCTTTACCCTCTCAGGTGGTCAGCAACAACGTCTTTGTATTGCAAGAGCTATTGCCGTGAAACCGCAGATTCTCCTCATGGACGAACCTGCAGCTTCATTGGACCCTGTAGCTACTATGCAGCTCGAAGAGACCATGTTTGAACTTAAGGAAGATTACTCTATTATCATCGTGACGCACAATATGCAACAAGCAGCGCGTGCTAGTGATTATACAGCATTCTTCTACCTTGGTGATCTTATCGAATATGATGAAACCAAGAAAATCTTCCAAGACGCTGCCCTACAGTCGACCAATGACTATGTATCAGGACGTTTTGGATAGAAAGGAGCACTTATGACTGAACCAATCATTTCAATCAATGATTTATCGGTGTATTTCAATAAGAAAAAAGCCCTCAATAATGTGACAATGGATTTCTATCCAAATGAAATCACGGCCCTTATCGGTCCTTCAGGATCCGGGAAATCAACCCTGCTCCGTTCTATCAACCGAATGGGAGATTTAAATCCCGAATGGACACTTACTGGTGCTGTTTCATACAACGGTCACAATGTCTACAGTCCTCGAACAGATACCGTTGAACTCCGTAAAGAAATCGGAATGGTCTTCCAACAACCCAATCCTTTTCCAATGTCAATCTATGAAAACGTGGTTTATGGCCTTCGTATCAATGGTATCAAAGATAAGGCTGTTCTTGATCAAGCAGTAGAAGAATCACTAAAGGGTGCTTCAATCTGGGAAGAGGTTAAAGACCGTCTCCATGACTCAGCACTTGGACTTTCAGGAGGGCAACAACAACGTGTCTGTATTGCACGAGTGCTAGCCACATCTCCAAAGGTCATCCTTCTTGACGAACCAACGTCGGCCCTCGACCCTATATCCGCTGGTAAGATTGAGGAAACCCTCTATAACCTTAAAGAACAATACACTTTGTTGCTAGTCACTCGTTCTATGCAGCAGGCAAGTCGTATCTCACAACGAACAGCCTTTTTCCTTGATGGAGAGCTCATCGAGTATTCATCAACGAAAGACATGTTCCTAAATCCACAACATAAAGAAACTGAAGATTATATTACCGGTAAATTCGGTTAAGAAAGGACAGATTACTAAAAAAATTATGATGTTACGAACTCCCTTCGAAGAAGAATTAGAAAAACTCCACAACCAATTTTACGCTATGGGTACAGAGGTTGCAGCTCAGCTTAAGAAAGCTGTACGTGCCTTTATCAGCCATGACCGTGATTTGGCTAAGGAAGTCATTGAAAATGACGAAATCGTCAATAACTACGAAACCAAACTTGAGAAAAAATCACTTGAAATTATTGCTCTACAGCAACCTGTATCAAGTGATTTGCGTACAGTTATCACCGCACTTAAAGCATCTAGCGACGTTGAGCGTATGGGTGACCATGCCGTTGCTATCGCTAAAGCAACCATTCGAATTAAAGGTGAAGAACGCCTAACTGAAATTGAAGCTGAAATCAAGAAAATGGGGAAAGCAGTCCGCCACATGGTCGAAGATGCTCTAGATGTTTACTTGAACAGTGACGAACAACGCGCTTATGAAATCGCAGCTTCAGATGAAATCATTGATAACTATTTCCGTGATATTCAAGCCATGACAGTAGAAGGTGTTCGTAAGAATCCAGACGCTGCCTTCGCTGCCAAAGAATATTTCCAAGTACTTATGTATTTGGAACGTATCGGTGACTATGCCCGCAATCTCTGCGAGTGGGTTGTCTACCTCAAATCTGGTAAAATCATTGAACTGTAGGCAAAGCTTCCAATCTATGTTATAATGGGTTTGTATTGAATAATTCAGACCCTTTTCTTTTGTAAAAGAGTCTAATATCGAAACATTTGTCAGTCTGTTTCGATGCGAAAAGTTAGATTAGGAGTATATACGTATGACAGCATCTGTTGCTCGTTTTATCGAAAGTTTCATCCCTGAAAATTACAATCTTTTCTTGGACATTAATCGTTCTGAAAAGACCTTTACAGGGAATGTTGCCATTACAGGTGAAGCCCTTGATAACCATATCTCCCTTCACCAAAAAGACCTTACCATTAGTTCCGTTCTCTTGGATAATGAATCGTTAAGCTTCCAAATGGATGATGCTAACGAAGCCTTCCATATTGAACTTCCAGAGACCGGTGTTTTGACGCTTGTCATTGAATTCTCTGGTCGTATTACAGATAATATGACAGGGATTTACCCATCATATTACACCTACAATGGTGAGAAAAAAGAAATTATTTCAACGCAGTTTGAATCTCATTTTGCGCGTGAAGCCTTCCCATCTGTTGATGAACCAGAAGCTAAAGCTACTTTTGATTTCTCATTGAAATTTGATGCTGAAGAAGGCGATATAGCCTTGTCAAACATGCCTGAAATCAATAGCCATTTGCGTGAAGAGACTGGAGTTTGGACTTTTGAGACAACCCCTCGTATGTCTACATACCTCCTTGCCTTTGGTTTTGGAGCTCTTCAAGGTAAGACAGCGAAAACACAAAACGGTACTGAAGTTGGTGTCTTCGCTACAGTTGCACAAGCTGAAAACAGCGTTGACTTTGCCCTTGATATTGCCGTTCGTGTCATTGATTTCTACGAAGACTACTTCCAAGTCAAGTATCCTATCCCATTGTCATACCATCTCGCACTTCCTGACTTCTCAGCAGGTGCCATGGAAAACTGGGGACTTGTTACCTATCGTGAAGTTTACCTTCTTGTAGATGAAAATAGCTCAGCTGCAAGCCGTCAACAAGTAGCCCTTGTAGTTGCCCACGAATTGGCTCACCAATGGTTCGGTAACCTTGTTACAATGAAATGGTGGGATGATCTCTGGCTTAACGAAAGCTTTGCCAATATGATGGAGTATGTTTCAGTAGATGCCATTGAGCCTAGCTGGAATATCTTTGAAGATTTCCAAACAACTGGTGTGCCTCATGCCCTCCAACGTGATGCTACAGACGGTGTTCAGTCTGTCCACATGGAAGTCAATCACCCAGATGAGATTAATACCCTCTTTGATAGTGCTATCGTTTATGCTAAAGGTAGCCGTCTCATGCATATGCTTCGCCGTTGGTTAGGTGACGAAGCCTTTGCTAAAGGACTTAAAGCTTACTTCGAAAAACATCAGTACAACAACACTATTGGACGAGATCTCTGGAATGCCCTTTCTGATGCTTCTGATAAAGATGTCTCTAGTTTCATGGATACTTGGTTGGAGCAACCAGGTTACCCTGTTGTTAGTGCAGAAGTAGTTGACGACACTCTTATTCTTAGTCAAAAACAATTCTTCATTGGTGAACATGAAGATAAAGGTCGTCTTTGGGAGATTCCATTGAACACAAACTGGAAGGGGCTCCCAGACACACTCTCAGAAGAGCGTATTGAGATTCCAAATTATAACCAGCTTGCTGCTGAAAATAAAGGAGCTCTTCGCCTTAATACAGCAAATACAGCACATTACATCACAGATTATCAAGGTGAACTCTTGGACCAACTCTTAGAGGAATTTGCTAACCTTGATACTGTAAGTAAACTTCAGATTTTGCAAGAACGCCGTCTTCTTGCTGAAAGTGGCCGTATCTCGTATGCAAGCCTAGTCGCTCTTCTTGATCTTGTCGAAAAAGAAGAAAGCTTCTTGATTGCTCAAGCTAAGTCTCAAATCCTCGCTGGTTTGAAACGCTTTATCGATGAGGATACAGAAGCAGAAGTGCATTACAAGGCTTTAGTACGTCGTCAATTCCAAAACGACTTTGAGCGTCTTGGTTTCGATGCCAAAGATGGAGAATCAGATGAAGACGAAATGGTTCGTCAAACAGCTCTTAGCTACTTGATTCAAGCAGACTATCAACCAGCAGTCCTTGCGGCCGCAAGTGTTTTCCAAGCTCATAAAGAGAACATTGAAAGCATCCCTGCAAGTGTCCGTGGTCTCGTTCTAATTAACCAAATGAAACAAGAAGACAGTCTAACTCTTGTTGAAGACTATGTCAATGCATATGTAACAACAAATGATAGTAATTTCCGTCGTCAATTGACTCAAGCAGTTTCATACCTTAAAAACCAAGAAGGTCTCGACTACGTGCTAGGTCAGCTTAAAGACAAACATGTCGTTAAACCTCAAGATTTGTACCTATGGTATATGAATTTCCTCAGCAAATCATTTGCACAAGAAACCGTTTGGAACTGGGCGAAAGATAACTGGGATTGGATTAAGGCAGCCCTAGGTGGCGATATGAGCTTTGATAGCTTTGTTAATATCCCAGCTGGAATCTTTAAAACGCAAGAACGTCTTGATCAATATATTGCTTTCTTCGAGCCAAAAACAAGTGATAAAGCCTTAGAACGTAATATCTTGATGGGAATTAAGACAATTGCTGCACGCGTAGACTTGATTGAAAAAGAAAAAGCTGCGGTTGAATCAGCTCTTAAAGATTATTAATATAAAAAACAAGCTTTCCATGAAGGAGAGTTTGTTTTTTGTGTGTAGCATTTTACATAAATTTAGTTATGTTTATGTATGATCATAAAATACTTTTAGCATAATTAAATTTATGTAAACTAAGAAATAACCACTCCAAATAGGAATGGTTAGACTAGGGTAATTATAAATTATCTAGAGCATTTTTTTGCTCATCATTGACGATATGAGTATAAAGATCAGTGACCTGAGTGGAAGCATGGCCAAGTTGGTGGCTAACTAAAACTTGAGACTTGGTAGCATCATAAAGACGTGTTGCCAGAGTATGTCGTAGTTTATGGGGAGTCACACGTATCTTGAAATCCTGAGAATATTTGGCAACCATTTTTTCGATACTTGAAGCATCAATACGGTTTGGAACCCCTCGATATTCCGTTAAAAATAGGGCAAGGTCTTGCTTTTCAGCCTTATAGCGTTTATCACGTATACTAAGATAATTCTCAAGATAAGGTTTTGCAAAACTTGCTACATTAACTGAGTCTCGTTTGCCACCTTTTCGAGTAACATCAATGACCATCATTTTCAAATTGATATCTTTAAGGTCTAGATTAACAGCTTCAGAGAGTCGAACCCCTGAAGCCAGTAGCAAGGCTATTATCGCTAAATCACGTTCTTTATTCTTGTAAAACGAAGATTTTGCGCGATTTGAGAGCTTAACTTCGTATTCATTTTCGACATAGTCAAGAAATTCCATGGTTTCATCGCCTAGAAAGAGTTTCTGCTTGATATTCTCAGCACGTGCAGCCAAGGTTTCTTTCTTTTTCTTAGTCGAAACTTTTTTCATGACGTTACGATAGAAATATGGCTCACCGTCAGGACCCTCGACCTCCTCAGTTAAATACTTATAGAGACTAGATAGAGCTGAAAGCGTACGGTTAATAGTTGTTTGAGAAACTCCCTGTTTCTTGGAATAGGTATTTAAGGACGGACGTTCACGTAGATAGAGTACAAATGACTCCATGTCTTTTTTAGTTAGATTTTCCAGAGTTTTGATGTCAATTGAGGCAATATCATGAGCATCTGAAATACCTGAGTCAATCAACCAGTCAAAAAAGCGTTTATATTCCTTAAGGTATTCGTATAAGGTAGTAAAAGAATATGGAACCGATAGTTTAGACTGATAATACTCCAGAACAAACCAGGGCATTAGAGATTTGTATTCTTCAATTTTTTCGAGTAAGAGTTCACGTTTCATTTGTTTTTTCTCCAAAATTACTTAATAGAAGTATATCACACCCTTATCTTTCTTTCAAGAAAATTACAGTTTTTCGGAAAGATGTTATAAGGTGTTTTTTACTTAGAACTAGATAACTGAAAAAATTTTTAAAGTACATTTTACAAAAAAAGCACGTTTTTTCACGGAGAACTGAAAATTTGAATAAAGTACATTTTCCAGAAAAACATGCTTTTTAAAGTGAAAACTGAATTTTTTCCATTGATTCGAACTATCAAAGTTTTTGTTTTTGTTTATTTCTTATTTTTCCTCTAAATTCGAAAAAAACAAGCCACTAAAAATGTGACTTGGTGAACTTAATTTCTTATTCGGTTAAAATCGGAAATGAACGTTTTTGCCCAATATCTTTTTGGTTTAAACATCATAATCTAGAGAAAAATTATCTGAATAATCTTTGACAGTCTCATAGGTTTCAAGCATCGCTTCGTTACTGGTTAAACAGCGAACTTCCTTTGTCTTTTTATCTTCAATTTTTAATTTGCTAGGAATAAATAAATGATATGGATCTAATAACACTACTTCCAAATAATGTTTTAACTTTTCCTTTTTGTGTGTGGGAGGTTTAATCCTGTATAAGCAAATAACCCTAAATTTACCATTTTTCCAATTTGTTACGTCTAAATCATCTTGTATAGGAGATTTTCTAAAACAGTATTCATGATTATCTACAAATTGTTCATCTAAGAATTCTTTTAAGATTTCACGAATCCTCTTACCTTTATGACTAGCATCAATAGTAATCATTGTTGAATTTTGTCGTATTATATCAGGATTAGTTAATAATTTTTGCAAACAAATTATAGTCTGTGAGTCAACTTCTATACCATTCTTCTTATTTGTAAACTTCAAATGAGGTAAATTTTTAAACGTTTTAGCTGAATTTAGAAATACAATTTCAACTTTCACCTCATTAAAGTTAATTCTATTGACTGGAGTATATGTTTGTGTATTAAAGATTTTCTTTTGGAATTTTATCGTGCTATTTTTTTCTTTTGTCTTACTGTTAGCAAAAATAGACACGGTTTTGCCATTAGCCCACATGTTTAGTTATATATTCTTCTATAATTTCATCTGGATTCATTTTAATGTGAGGAGCCCCGCTATTTTCTTTAAAAGGTTTGCTCCAACACTCATCCTCGTGAGTACGATCAACAAGTGTAAAATCGTCCACTTCATTTGTTTGAGAAATAATGTTATCTGTAAATTGAACAACGTTACGCTTTTCAGCTGGAGTTAGCTTTTGATTCAAATGCTCCATTTCAAGAGGTTTAGCTTGATAACATCCCTCTCTATTTGCTGTATAAACTTCATAATCAACTGGCCCATACTGCCAAGCCTCAAATGCAGGATTAAACAAAAACTTAGTGTAGTTTATAGAATCGAGCTCCCCCGTTTCTTCCGAGCTTAAGTTCCCATATGTTGCTCCGTAATAGGCGAACAAGAAATACAAAGTTTTTTGTATTTTCAACGGTGATGGCTCATCTAATTTTTGAAATAGATAATTAACCAAATCGCTTTTGTTATTAAAAATGTAATCTCCCATAATAAAAATCTCCCAAAATATAAAACATCAAAAAACATAGATAACATATCTGTCACCTATGTTTATACTTTTATACTATACCTAAATTTTACACCAATAGATTACCAAAGTCAACGTTCCCCTTAAATTTTCCCTTTAAAAAATATATTTGCCATAGTTTTCCAAAACTTCAAACACCATAAGATGAGATTGTTCAATGTTCTATATTGGTTTTGTTCTTATCTGTTGTAGCTTTAAACCTTCTTGAAGCAAGCCACTAAGTGACTTGGTCAATTAAGCTTCTTATACGGAACAAAATGCTGTCTCTTTCGTCTTCTTCCTTTGCAAATCAAGCAAGACTCTTTTGAACGCTTTTCAAAAAGAATGCGTTTTTTGATAGGCATTTTATATCTGTGTTCTGGATTATTTTTGCAGATCCACCATACGTTTTGTTGGCTTGAAGGTTTTACTTCATCTGGATTCGCTAATAAGATATTATTTAGGTAATCCCATTCTTTTATTAGATTAGGATAGAGAATATCAAATGAATTATAGCCAGACAATAATTTCTTACCTGTGCAGTAAGGACAACATTTGTCATTTTCACCCCTATCACAGATTTTTGCCTTATAATGTCCATGACATCTTCGGCATTCCCACTCGACAAGTTTCTTTGAGCCTGGGAATTCTTCTGATATTTCACCGTACTTATCAGATAACCACTCTTCGACAAGAAATGGTTTAACGACATCTAAGCTTTCTGTTCGAGGATCAGGCAGACGTTTTGAGCAATAAGGGCAAATCTTTTTTGAAAAAGACCCATCATTCAGATACTTCTCTAAAACAATGTTGAATCTTTCTGTAAAATTGAGTTCGCATGTATCGCAATGCCAAATATAGTTCCTTTTTTCAGTTTCAATTGGAATGATAGAGTCACTAGAAACTGTATTTTTAGGACTCCACTTTATTGCTAAGTCAGGATAAACAGCTAATAGACTATTGTAGCCTTCTAATACCTCTTCATTATTACAGTAGGGACAAGTATTGCTTACTTCTCTACGAATTGGAATGGAAGCAAGATAATCACCACTGCATTTCGAACAAGACCACCAATATTTCTTAGTCTCAATATCTATTTGCGCCAAATGGATTGGTGTGCGATTTTTAGAACTCCATTCTTTATTTAAGATGGGATTATCATAAACAGGATTATTCTTAAAAAGTCCTGTTGACCAATCACAAAAGTTGGGACAGGTTTGAAAGTTTCTATTATCTAGCTCAGTACGCAATACCATTTCTTGTGGGCTGCAATCGAAGCTAACATGACAACAAGGGCACGTCCAACTAACTAAGTCATGAGACTTATCCCAATAATCACCCAAATCACCTGAGTTTTTGGGATTCCAGAATATTTTTAGATGTGGATGCGTCTTTTCTAGTGTATTGAAACCTTTGAGAAGTTTTTTATGGTGACAATAAGGGCAATTATTTCTATACTTTTCATAAACTGGGCAGGAATAGACCCCCTTACACTTCGAGCAGACCCAATTGACTTCTATATCAGACAGAAGATCAACTGACACCATGTAGATGGTGTTCTCAGTTGACCAGCTACCAAAATCTATATAAAGTTGTTTCAACTGTTCCGATAAATCAAAATGTATAGGGCCACGATTTGGAACTAAATCAATTGGTTGATTAAAGCTTGCTTGACATTCTGGGCAGTAAGCTCCGTTTCGTCTTATTTTAGAAAATAGCCTGTCTAATGATGTTTCAAATTCGAAATGACATTTATCACATTTCCAATGGTAAGGTAGGGTTACATTTTGATCTAACCGCAATGTTTCAAATGGCTGTACATTAACATCATTTCTGTAAATCCTAAACAGGTTGGGGTAGGTCCAGATGTAATACGACTTCGGGGATTTGTTACAACCTTTGTGAGATAACTTGTTTTCATTCGTTACACTAAATCTAGAATCTTGAACAGATCCTCTCCAAGCTTCATGACAAGTTGGGCACTTAAAATGAAAAACTTGTTTAGATGTAAAAGTATAGCTCATCAATTTTTCTTTTATCGTTTCTTTATCTTCAATATGAAAGTCAATGTAATTGATGATTGAGGGGAATACTGCAAGAATACTATTCTTTTCTGGAACGAGTTCCCGCCCTAAGTCACAACATGGACAGAACTTGTCGTGAATCTTGCTAAGCCTATATACTGTTGAAACTAATGCTTGCCAGTGATGTGAGCAATCTGGGCAAGACCAGAAAACTTTATTACGGCTATTGATGCCTATTGAATTGCTATCCCATTTTAAATTCTTTTCAGCATCCCAATACTTCATGATATTAGGAAAACTACTGATCACTTCTATCATTTTTAAATGCCTCTTCAGTAATTTGTTTTGCTATCCAATAAATTCTTTATGCTAACGACTTTATTATCTGGTTTGCTAACAGATGACGTATCATCAACTCGAAGATCAATCTCTGTGTCTGCTGTAATAACCTGACTTTCTAAAAATTCGTCCGTGATGACTTTGTTATCAGACTTCAGCAATCCTTCAGCCTTTAATAACTCATTTGCGATTTCAGGGTAGACACTCGTTTTCAAAATGCTTTGCAATTTTTGATTTTCAATTTCTAACTGTCTCTTTTCTTCCAAGGTTTTATCAAGGGCTAGCTTGTCAGAACTCTGTTCACAATACTTAGCCGTCAATTGATTCAACTCTTTTTTGAGGGTATCATATTCTGATTTTATATTTGTTGCAGCATCCACTATATCTTTGTAGTATTGGCTTAATTCGACCAATGCAGCTTTGATAGAACTAGGAGTGCGATTAGTCATCATAAAGCTGTCTACGTCAAGGGTTTTGTGAGTGATGATAACTTGATAATCCTTATCAGCGTCAACTAGCTTCATTGATTCCACCATATCCCTAAATGGTTTATTTCGCCTAATTGTCGTATCAGCAACGTTTGGAAAGCCATTTTGTCTCACGTAATTACCAAATTGAGGTATTTTAAACAATTGGATGTTGCTATTGCACTGCTCCTCTAGATAATGTTTGAAGATATCGATTAACTCTTCATCAGATATGAGTTTCTTCCTGGCCATGCTTTTCCTCCTTGTTGGCTTGTTTCGCAGCTAAGTATTCTTGATATGAGTGGCTAGTGGTGCTTAGTCTTAAAAGGGCTTCGCCAATCTCCTCTAGATGTCCTTTGCCTTGTCGTACACGTTTTATGGCTTGATCAACTAACATTGCTTCCTGATCAATCGACTTCTTGAAAGTCTTGTCCATCGAAAAATAGTCTCTTCCTATTTTTCGATAAAAGGGGCAACTGCTACAAGCTCCTAATTCTGCATGACTGCTGATAACCTTTAGGCAGTCCGAGAAGTCTCCGTTTGCGTAGAGTGGCGAATAACACCATCCTTTATTATCTAGTTGGATATAGGCTTTGCCAACAGTGTATTTTCGTTGTACCGTGCTTATCTCATAGGAAGTTTGAGAACTGGTGAGCTTGCGATAGACCTGATAACTTCGGCATTCAATGAACTGACTGAGATTTGAAAAATAGTGTGACGATGTAGAGACATTATCATGCCCAGCAAGAAGCATTGCTGTCACTGGGCTACTCCCTTCCGCAATCAAGTTGATCATAGCTATGTGACGTGTATCCCCAATGTGAATAAGGTTGATCTCGTTTTCTTCAAGCTGACTAGGTGGATTAAAGTAATTAACATGATAGCCATATTGCTCCGAGATAACTTCGTTGAAAAAGTATTTGAGAATCGTATTCAGATTGGTATAGGTTAAAAAACGATTATTGATTCCTGTTTTTCGTTCCCACTTCTTATAATGAGAATCTGTGACAAAGAGGGTATCGAGTTTTGTTGAGGCAAGATCTTTAGTCAAATCCAAATAGCTCTGTATGACCAAAGCTAACTTTTCTGGGATTTCAAAAGTAGTTAAATAGTAATCCTCTGAGATCTTGTGTGACACACCTTTTTCTTTTCCTTTGAGATTGTTTCGTCTTAAGGTGAGATAGTGTTTTCCCTTATTCTCAGATAAGCAGTCTCTTTGGGTTAATAAGAACTCCCGTGGACGCAATGGCACTACTGCTGTAATCTGCCACCACAGGTACATCGGATAGTAAAATAGGCGTTCTTCATCGGGTATTTTCTGCCCCCAATAATCATTTAAAATATCGTTGAAAGTAAAATAAGATTGAAACTGGGCTAGCTGGCGTTGTTGTCGTGGTTTTAGTTCGTATTGGAGTGTGATAAGATTATCCAGTTGTTCCATAAGTTGATTTAGGGTATCTGTGTCATAGCAAGGCAGACTAGAGAAAAAGTCAATGCAAAGTGTTGGAGATGTGATTTTGATGTCATAAACATTTTCCAAGATGTCTTGTTTGCTTTCTTTAACTAAACGTTTGATGTCACGTAAAAAACTTTGCAGGGATACTAATACGTGTTTATCCATTGATAAGACAACAAAGCTCTTTAGGTAATCTACAAAATTCTCATATTCTATACAAAGCAAAGGTTCATAAACCCTATTGTATTGAAAATGATTGATATTAAAAAGAAAACTGATGTTGGTATACTCATTTGTGGTTTGCCATTTGTAGGCATCAAAATCAGCCGTTAGGATGATCTCTTTGGCTACATAGTCTTGAAAATATTCTTTTGCCTGCTGTACCACGGTATTGTCAAAACCTGCAATCGTTTTAACTGTTCGAAATAATTTAGCTTCATGACTCAATTGACTAACTCCTTTATAATTTCTTCGTAGTCGTTCAATACCTCTTGACCATACTGGTCAGACAAGGCTTGTAGCATTTCTGTTAAACAGGGTTTTAGCTGATATTCCAAAATAGCTCGAATTTTCCCTTTTTCTAAATCATTCTGCACCTCTCCATATTGCTTATTGAGCCGATTAAACTCACCAATCAATAGCAACAAAGTTGATTTTGTCTGTAACTCATAGGTACAACCTACACAATGTTGCCGATCCTCATAAGGACATAGCTTTCCCAGAGCAGATAAGAGACACATGCTCTCAGCTTGCTTAGAAAAAGCTTCACCATTTCCAATACGATGACAAACTATGAGAAGCTGGTCAGGTTCCATCTGCTCCTCTACCACCACTTGTAGAGCTTTCTGAGATTTAGTATCAGCTCGAACACTAAGTTCTAAGGTCTTTTCAATTTCCGCAGGTGTTAAGTCTAGCTTCCTAATCATTTGAGTTTGCTGACTAGGATTTAATTCTTTGTATTTACCTCTCGTGACAATGGTCAAGAGCATGGACGGTACCATAGACAGGACACCTCTCTCAAAAAGCTCCTTTGCTACCATTTCTGGTTGTAATTGACCTAATTGAGCATCCTTAAGATAAGCTGTAGTAGTTTGAGCAAACTCAGTATAAGAACCCTTGTGGCTGCGTGCTAAAGCTGCCAAGAAGTAACCCTTGATATTGAGTTCAGACTTCTCTTGTAAGACATCATCTGCTAGCATAGCAATAGCCTGCAAGTAAGACTTGTTCGCTGATCGACTACTGAAATCTTTCTCCAAGAAGAGTTCTCCAATATCCTCTCCCATGTATCGGTTAATACGCTCGTAATCAGCGATTTTACGAATAAGTGGACCACTAACCTCAACTTGTTTTTCAAGCCTATAATGAGCTTCGCAAACAGCTAAAAGCGTGCCTATCAAAACTTGACAGCTTTCTGGCACATGAAATTTCAACTGACTGACATTGGATGCTCTTTTGGTCTTTTTAGGAGTGATATTGAGATAGGTTAGGCGAGTCGTGATACTAAGGAGGGTTTTTCTTGCCTCACTAGTTTCCCAAGTCCCATCTTTGACAGCAGCTAACACTTCTTCAGGCTCTCGTGGCAACTGTGGGTGCCCGATCCTTTCTAAGTCCGTGGTTCTGAGGGCGCAAATAAAATGAAGAGCTAAGTAGAGCCATGTGTCTGCATAATCCTTGGAAGAAGCTGCTCGAGCTAACATCTCATTTTCTTGGATATAATTGTCATTAAAAAGGTAAAACATCAACTCTAAGTAATCATCTAATTCGTAAGCACCGTTCTTATCTTCCAAGGTATAACGATTGGTCATCTCATAGGTATTGCGATAGTGTGTCACACCTTTGCTTAAGAGCCACGAGATAAAGCTAATACAGTTGTCTCCAAGTTTTTTGCTAAGTGTTTCAGTAGCCTGCTCAATCAGCTTTTCTAGCTCTTTGTCGGTGTACAAGAATAAATCCTTGGCCAGATAATAAGCCAGAAAATCCTGAATATAAAATTGACTAGCCTCGTCTAACTCACTATCTCTCACATATTCCATAAAATACTTTTGTGTAGCAGGGTATCTACGCTTCAAAATAACTGAGATAGTATCCATACCTGGCTGAACTGTTAGGAAATCTTTTACCTTATCTTTTAGAATGGTAGCTTCTGCTTCTGATACACTGAATACATTTGTATCGATAGAAACACCAAACCAAGCATTGTCTAAAAGAAACTGGCTGACTTTTTCTCTAACTGTTGGTATGTCTTTGTCTAAAGAAACTAATGTTTTTTCCAAAATATCTTTCAGCAAAACACTCATGCGTTCCCTCCATCACCAAATAGGTTCTCTGCTCTCCAACTCATGTAATCGAATATTCCATCATTAACCTGACCATATTGCTTGGCGATTTCGCCCTTGTTCTGCAAATAAACCCAAGCACTATCAGGCGACTTGTCTCCTCTGGCAGACATCAATTCACTGATTTCTGAGACACCTGATAGCACTAACTGAGTTGTGTACCAATGCCTAAAAATATGAGGTGAAATATTGTGTTCCTGCAACAGATGACCAAATAAGACGACTTCTGCGTCGTCTGATTTTAAGAATATTGGTATCATCTCTTCTCGAATAATACGACGAAAACGTTGATAATAGACAGCGTAAGTCAGAGCTTTTCCCTGCTTGTTTAAATTGAGTGGTCCATAATCTCTTTCGTATCTCTTCCCCTCTAGATAGCTCATATAATTATTGTATGTATCTAAAAAGACTTCTAGAAAGATGTAAGGCACTGCTTGCATTCGTTCTTTTTTGATGCGTCCAGTTGGTTTTAGATCACTTCTTAACGGCATTTCTCTTCGCAGATCAATCTCAACTTTGAAAGTCTCACCTTCGCTCTGGTGAAATAAGATTCCAGCGCCCAGTGGGCTATCTTCTCTTCTGACGTTACAAGCTTCTGAAGGTCTAAGCCCAACAAAGGCTCCCAAAGCCACAACCATAAGCAAGTCCTTGTGGTATTCTGCAATGTGGGCAAATAGCATTTCAAAGGCGCTATTGGGCATATCTCGAAAAATAGCCTGTTCTGTTTGGCTATCGTCCACATAAACGTCAAATTTTGGCTCTTTTCGCTTAATCAACCTGCCTCGTTTGTTTGTATAGCTGGTTGTTTCATAAAGGGCACTAGGAGATAAAATCGCTTTGCCTTTTCGCTCCTTTAGGTAAAGAGTTAAAAAGTCAAGGATAGTGTTGACACAAATTTCAACCGTAGATTTTTTTCGGTGTCTTGTGTCCCCTGGTAGAGTCCCTAAACCATAATTCATCAGAAAATCCTTAATCATATCAAGGGTTAGTTGATCTAGACTAGTAATTCTTTTTACGCCAAACACATAATTGAGAAACTTAATAACATAAGCAAATCGCTTATTTCCATCATCCGAAATTGATTTAATCTTTGAGGCTGAATTTACATAGCGATGAAAATCTGTAAACTGCAAGTTGCCATCAGGAGCTTTCAGAGCAATGAACTGCTTGGTCACAAGATGATTATCGCCTAGAATCAAGGTATGCTTGTAGCTGATAAATTTCACGACTTCTCCTTTTGTTAACTAGATAGTTTACTTCTTGATTGTATTATATCTTTTTGGTAGAATGTTTGTAAAGTGAAAACTTAACAAAAAATAGCAAAAGAAAAAAAGTTAATTAACAAAAGTAAAAGAAAAAGAGGTCAATTATGTTTTCAGGTCAACGATTAAAAGCTATTCGTAAAGAGAAAAAAATGAGCCAAGAAAAACTCGGCTCACAATTAAATATTTCTAAGGTTGCTGTTTCTAACTGGGAAAATGGAAAATCATTTCCCACTATGGATAATCTAAACGCACTTGCAAAAGTTCTTGAGGTTGAAACTCATTATTTTGAAGAACATAGTGAAGTGATTAGCATCTATCTTCAGTTAAATAACGTTAACAAAAACAAGGTGGTTATCTATTCATCTGAATTGCTTGAGATACAAGAAAAATCTGATAATAAAGTAGTTGATTTATTTAGTTATAAAACTTATGAAGGTTTATCAGCTGGAAGAGGCTACTCCTACTTCAACGATGGTGATTATACCCTCACCTACTCAACAGAAGATATTCCTCACGACTTCGCTTCATGGGTTGTCGGTGATTCAATGGAGCCTGAGCTACCTGATGGTGATGTAGTCTTGATTAAGCAATCCACTAACCTAGATGACGGCGAAATCTATGCTGTCGAGTTTAACGAACAAACCTATGTGAAGAAAGTATATCGCCACAAAACTTATCTCCGTCTTGTTTCTATCAATGAAAAATACGAGGACATCTTTGCCCCCTATGAAGAAAATCCTCGTATTATCGGAAAAATCGTAGGTCACTTCACTCCAATTGAACAGTAAAAAGAAAGGGAACTATATATACCAGTTTACACTTGAAGCAAGCAACAACCTGATTAAGATTATCAAACGGAACGCTTATGGTTTTAGGAACTTTGAAAACTTCAAAAAAGACATTCTCATCGCTTTGAACATACATAAAAAGAGGACCTATCAGGTCCTCTCTAGATGTTAGCTTTTCATCAACCCACTACAGTTGACAAAGAAGCAGAAAAAGACGATTTCTGGAAGGAAGTCGTCTTTTTCAATTTCAATAAAATCAATCATTTAAAATGCTTAAATAATAGTCTTTATCCTTCAATGTATCATTTTTAATATCTGATAGAATAGTATCCAATAAGGATTTGCATAATACTCTGAGATTACTAATCTCATATATTCCTAAATGCTTGATTTTTTCAGAGTCAAATTCAAATGGATTTATACTCTGTCCGCTATAGTATAATTTAGATATTTCAGATAAACTATCATTACTAATATTTGGAAACTTTATTATGTCCCAATATTGAACAGCAAGACTCCCACCTTGTCCACCAACGGATATTTTATCCATAATACCCTTGTGTTTCATATAATTTAGAAATGTAGTAATCAGAATAGTATTTTGCATTGAATGCTCATTAGTTGTAGGAGTAATTATTATTCCGTGAAAGTTTGTAGTAAACTTCCAACTATTGTCACAAATTGCGAAAGTTTTTCCTACATTTCCCTCAGCAGAAAACAGAATATCATCTTTTTGTAGATACCAAATTTTACCTTTAGTTCCAAGAAAAGTTGATTTGTTAACCAATCCAAATTCAGAAATATCACTCGGATATACCAACATTGCATAATTTGGTGCATATGTAGAGGTTTTAATTGATCTTCCAATATCTCGTTTAGCTAAGTTTGGTCCCCTTTTTGTAATGTAGCCTAACTCGTTTAAATTTAAGCTCCCAGTTGGAAACTTTGAGATTTTATCAAAAAATTCTTGTACATCTGTTGAATATATTCCTGCATCAAGTCTATATTTATCAAATAAGTCGGAAACATTTGGATTACGACTTGAAATATTGACAGTATCCAAAATATTATCAAAAATTGTGTAAATCTCCCTTTGGTTATGTATTGCTTGAAATTCTGAAAATACAAGGTTTTTTATCAAGTTCTCAATGCATTCGATAACCCAAGTTTCATTATCTTTAGGAATAGGAATTAAGCATTCTAAAAATCTATTGCCAGAGTGCCTGATTGTAGACCCCTTTGGAGTCATAGCATCCAACTGTTTTCTAAAATATTCATCTTTAAGAAATGCAAACAGATAATATTTGTTTATATCATAACTAATATTTAGTCTCATTAAACCAGATGAAAATATGTAATCATTTTGGTTATCTGATAAAAACAGTGACACATCTCCTATGTTTGCATCAACTGACAACAAAATATCTTGTTCAGATAACATGAATTTTTCAATATCAACTAACTTTTTGTCATTAAGATATAAAGATTTGTTATTTTGAGTTATGTAGTTAATATTATCTAAACAGCTATTCCTTATGTAATTAACTGATGATTTTAAATTACTCAAATATAAACTTGAACCAGTTTCGATCCCTTTTTGATAAGGATTATCCTTATTTAAAAGTTCAGCTAATTTTACAACATTGATATTCTTTATTGCAATTTTTTTATAGTTATTTGCCGAAAGATTCTTTTTGTTTGATAAAATCTGACTTATAGATATGTCTTTAGGTAGTAAAATATTTTCCATAATTACCTACCCGATGAGAATTTTGTTCGTAAGGTGTCTTCCTGAAGTAAACACCATTCTCTGAAGTCTGATATTATTTCTGAAAAATCCTCATTTAATAAATTTTCCCCTGTCTCTGAATTTATTATTGTTTCAAATGTTTTTGGATTTAACTTATAATCATTTTCAAAAATAACGTTTCTGTTAACTGTTTTTTTCGTATATCCTACATTCGCTATCTCTCTTACAAAAACTGAATAATCATCTTTGATTAAACTTTCCAGTTCTGACTTAGATGGCTTGTAGCCAACGATTATAGTCGTATTTACACCCGTCTCTGCGAAGATATTTGGTGGTAAGTCTATCAATGCTACAATCCGTACTTGATGCAAAAGCCATTCTCTAACAAATTCAAAACTCTTATTAGATGCGATGCTATTACTTAATATTATACCAAATCTTCCGTTCTCTTTAATAGAACGAACAGCATTTTCTAAAAATACAACGCCTAAATCCAGTCCATCTTTAGGATTAGTCTCAATATATTTATCGTATGTCTCGTAAAATTTAGCAACTCTAAGATCTTCGGATTTTTTTAAATCTAGATTACGACCTTTACCAAATGGTGGATTAGTAAGAATAACATCGTATTTCATTAACTCCGTTCCGTCGGGTCGGTTATCCCAATTTCCACTTAGATGATAATTTTCATCTAAAGCAATTATTTTTCCATCATCAAGCAATTTATGGTCGATTGAACCTTTATCTTCTACATAATGGATATTAGCATTACCATCGCCATTTAATAGCATATTCAATTGTGCAAGAACCGTCATATTATAATCGTTATCTAAGCCAAACAAATTGTTGTCTTTAAGTTTGAAGTCAGAATTTGCGTAGCTCACTGATAAAAAGTCTGCTATACCACAGCACGGGTCACAAATAGTTTCTGTTCTTTTAGGATTTACTAAACTAACTACAAAGTCAATAATAGGAATTGGTGTTAAAAATTGAGCATTCTCTTCTTTTTTGAATTTTGTTGCAAAATTATAAAACACCAGTTGATACAAATCACCTCTAGATGATTTTGTAAAAGAATATCGTTGAAATTCCTGAACAATTGTTTGTGCCACTCTAATATGACGAGAATTATTCCAGTCAATTTTATTTTCCGAAAGAATGTTTTTATATTGTTTTTTAGCACTCTTATATATTGACTTTAAGCGTTCAATGAAAATTCTGGTATCTGATTTTAACAAATCTCCATTAACTAGCATTTCATGTTCAGAAATATGAAATTTTAATTCTTGACCATACTTTTCAGATTCATTTTCATCAAAAATTTTTAACGCAAGCAGTTGAATTAGAAGTAAATACCCTTCCTCGTTAAACAAACTATCCTCAGAAAGTTGTCTTAAAATATTATTTAGCGATTTTCTAAGATTCTCATCGGAAATTCTATCAACAACATCTAAATCTTCTATTTTTAGCTGTGATTTTTCTAAATTAACACCGTTTATCTTTTTATCTAATTCATCATAACTCGGAATAACGTGGTAAGGATCAGTTAGTTCAAGCTGGTATTGTTCTAATATTCGCTGGCTAGTTGGGAAATTTTTGCTGTTATCATACCTTGAGATTGTTCCGCCGCTATCTTTTTTAAAAAGATATAATCGACCTTCATTGTAATAAACTCCTAATGTAAAAAGACTGTCAGACTCCTTGATGGTAGCTCTAATTTGTGAATTAAAAACCTGTTCAATTGTTTTATCACTTTCTTTTTTGAACTCAATCATGACAATTGCAAGTTTTCTCAATTCACTAAGTGCATCTTGATTCTTATTATCTCTATATTCTTTATATAATTTTCTCCAATTACTATCAGAAAAAATGACTGCATCAATTTTTATTGGATTAGAATTTTTGTTTCCTTTAGGAAAATAAATCTCCGTCCCAATCAAATCTCTATTGAATAACTGGGCATCAATAAGAGCATAAATAAACTCCCACTTATAAAACTCTTCATTCGGTTCATTATCCTTATTTTTTATGGAAATGTTAGTTAAGATTTTGCCATCAACTGGAACGAATGATTTTTCTAACTTCTCACGTGTCAGGTATTTACTTCTAAATTTTAATCTTGCAGAAGAAAAATTTTTACTCATTGGAAAGCCTCGCTTTCCAAGACAACAGAATGTGTGCTGATGGATTGTATCATCGTCTTCCTTCCTATATCAAAACATTTTTAACCGTTTGATACGGTTTATTTTTTAGCTTAATGCTATTGAAATGTGCTTAAAAATCACTCTATGAAGCACGTTACCATTATTATAACATAATCGGCGATACAATCGCATTAGAGTTGAGAGAATTTATTAATTTCTTTAGTCATTTTTTCAATCACTTAAACTCTCCCCTAGAACATGTCGCCATATTTCAAATCTAAACGCTAGATATAGCATCACATTGAATAGTTTTAAAAATTGAACTTGATTTAACTCCTTGTCCCACCGTCCATGTCCGATCATGTGACGGTTTGGTTCGTCTAGCGTAAATCGTTTTGTATCTTTGAAAAATTGATATAGCCATTTAAAGAAACCTAAATCCACAATTGGTTTATTCAATAGTGAATCATCTAACTCTTCCACTGCTCTACGGCCAACGGGCATAAAGCGTGCGTTGCTTTGTATTTCAGAGAATCTGGTTATTACTCCATCAATAGCTACGGTTGCTAAAGTATAGGCGGCATAGTAATTTTCTGAACGATAGCTTTGTAACATTGAATCAAGCAAAGGCTTTGAATAACAACCTGCATTTATCAATTCTTGATAGATGTTATCATCACTAGCATCTTCACTTAGCTGTTTTAGCCATTCCAACTCCAACTCATCTGAAAGCCCACTCTTAAACACTCTGAAGTCTCCAGCATAATTAAAATAAGTAACCCAACCCTTATTAGCCATAGTCTCAAGACCAGCCATAATTTCTTTATTTTCTTCTTCAGAATATGGAGTCGGAATAGACTCAAAAACTCTTTTTAGATCAGCAAGGATATTTGAAAAGTTTATTTGTAATCCTTCATTTACTTCGGCAATGCTTTGAGCAATTTTTGTTTGAGCTTGAATAGCATCTTTAACATTATCAGGTAAGGATACAGTTTTGATTGTTTTAGCAAAACTCTTAGCCATAACTGCAAGTGCTTTTTGGTTGATTGCCTTATTCTTAATTTTTGTAAATTCCGACCAAGATGCTAAAATAGGTGCGATATTCTTCATTAATTGGTTTACGTCAGACTCTTTATTTGGTTCTATTTTGATTTCTTTGGCCATTTAATATCTCCCCTTCTTTATCTTAAAAATACAGCTTTTTCTTTTTATTCTGTAAATTCGTTTCAATTCATGTACTACCCCATTATATATTTTTCCATCTTTATAAGAAATTACGAGATTTCCTTGAGCATTAGGAATAAAAACATTGAATTGAGAACCTTCATAACCAACAAACCTATGGCTTTTTGCTCTGCTATGTGCAATTTTAGCTTCTAAAATAATACCTCTAGGGATAGGCTCGAATTCTAAATCATTCTTCTTAAATACAGGTGTTACTCTATAATGAATATCTCGTCCTTCATCAAGTGACTCTTGAATTATCTTCTCAAAATATTTCATTCCATAGGCTTTTTTATCTCCATCAAATGTTTCAGCTGAGTTAGTCCAATCAGTTAACATTACAAAGTTTTGCCACTTTTTGTAATCGAAAGTATGAGCGTATTTAACAAGAGATCGGGCAATTAGATGCCCCTCGTGAAAGACACCACTAGATGAAATTTTATTTTGTCCCCATATTGAATTTGGATGTTTGCTCCAAAATGCGTCAATATCATCATTTTTTTGCTGAGATCTAGAACCCTTAGATAAGATGGAGAGTTTACAGTAGATTCTGCTTAATAAAATCTCATCGTCTGGTTTTTGAATTTTAAAGTATAAAAAAGAAGGAATTGCACTATTAAACCACTTTCCATTATTTAAACTATAATAACCCGACTCATGAAACACACTATTTTCAAGCAACTCCTTCAACTCAGTATAATCGGCGTAGGTTCTCTGAATAGCCTCCTTAGTAGGCATCAAATCTTTTGTATACCTGTCACTTCTGCTCATACAAAACTCACTCTCTTTCGTTTATTTACTACAATTATAACACGCTACATGACTTCAACGTATACTCTTTGAGCAATAAAAATGTACAAAATGCTTATTATTTTATAATCTATTGCGTGCTCTGAAATAGACTTTTGCCACTCTACAACTCAAAACAATCTTAGCACTCAAAATGAACATTATTCAGTCTAAATATATTGTACAAAACAAAAATAAAGTACACTCCTTAAAGAATGTACTTTATGCTTCTAATTCAGTTATATCAATGGTTTAGTTCATGTTAAGTCAATTGTACATAAACTTTTAGTTTTAGGTTTTTATAGATTTACCGGCCAGCCTATATAGAGACTCACTTAGTCAATCATAAAAGAAAAAACAACCTGGAGTTTTCCAGATTGTTCAAACAATGATTAAGCTACGATAGCTTTTGCAACCTCCTCGGTTGTCATACGTGAGAAATAATGTGTTGTGTCAATAGTTTTAAGTTTTGCCAAGACATCTTCGTACTCGTACGGTACACCAACCAACAAGTCTTCAATATCTGATACATCTCCGATACCAAAGAAATCTCCGTAAATCTTAACAGATTTAATGATTGAATTTTCAACGTTGGCATAGGTTGAGATCTTACCAGCTGGGTAACGAACATTACGTTCTACTGTGTATTCTGGTGACTGTCCATAAGTCCAATCCCATGTATTGAATTGTTTCTCATAAGAATCTTGAATCTTAGCCAATTCGCTTTCAGAAAGGACGTATTCTGTCATTTCTGGGTAGAATTCTTTCATTTTTTCCAAGATTTTATCTGAGAATTCATTTACAGTGATTTTTTTTGGCAATTCGTCGACGATGTTGGTCACACGAGCACGTACAGATTTAACGCCCTTTGATTCGATTTTGTCTTTGCTGACTTTAAGGGCTTGTCCAAGAACCGACATATCAACGTCAAAAAGCAAGCAACCATGGTGCATCATACGACCTTTATAGTAAGCTTGAGCATTTCCACAGAACTTTTTACCATCGATTTCAAGGTCATTACGGCCAGTAAATTCAGCCTTAACTCCCAAATCAGCAAGTGTAGCGATTACAGGTTGAGAGAAAGTCTTAAAGTCAAAAGCACCTTCATCTGCCTTATTAGAGATGATGGTATAGTTCAGGTTATTCAAATCATGATAAACAGCGCCACCACCAGACAAACGGCGAACGACCTTAATACCATGAGCATCTGTATATTCTTTGTTAATCTCTTGAATGGTATTTTGGTGTTTACCAACAATGATAGCTGGACGGTTAATCCAAAGAATGAACAATTCATCTTCATTCACCAATTCACGAAAAGCATAGGCTTCCAAAGCAATATTATAGGCAGGATCGTTTGATGTATTTACGATATATTTCATGAGGTCTCCTCTTGTAATGTGATACTTATATTATAAAGGAAAACGGGGACAAAGTACACGAAGACGCCTTAGGTATATGGATTTTCATGATATAATAGTATAAAATATGTGGGGAGTTTTGACATGATACAAAATCCTAGTAAATTGAGTCTCTTTTTCTCAAGGCTAACTAATAAAATAAATAAAAAGTTCAAAATAGCCTTAGCTCTGCTTCTTTTTGTAACCCTTGGAATTTTTCTCTATAATGCCTACCAAAGAGCTTATAAGCCTTACCTCTATGATAAGGAGAATTACTATTACAAGGCTTATCATTACAGTGTCAAGAAGATAATACCTCAAAGAAAAGTTGTCAAAGATATTGAGATTGAGGTTCTACACTTCGGAAAAGACGATTTTCCAGATGATTTGTCTGCCTATAAAGTCGGCCATTATATTGATAAAGGAATTGATCCCCGAAGACTTTTCTTACATATTACTTTTACAGATAATACCAATATGACTTTACCATTTGGACAGGTGACCTCTACTGAAAACCATTATGAAGAATATCAAAACTATTTCGATCATAAAGTATTTGAAGTCGGTCCAGGCTTTGATAAAGAATGGTTTTCTAATGCGGAGAATTACAGACAAATAATTCAGCGTTTCCCTGGATTACATGATAAAACAATGGATGCCAACTTCGAATTATATCTAAGAGATTTTCTTTTTTTGATAGTCCCTGGGGATACCCTATATCAAACTGGAGCTGTCAAAGAAGGCGTCAGTAAATACCACTTTCAGTTGAAAAATCCTAAATCAGGAAAAATGCAAAGTTATTTTATCTATGGAAATGAAGGCAAAATTCCATTATGGGATTGGCAAACTCCCTTTGTTACTTTTGATAAAGATTTTGCTAACAAAGAAAGAATTCAGGAATTTTTCGATGACTACGAAATTAGAGAGTATGGAAATTATTGGAATGGCATCTACCATATACAATTCCCTCACTTAAATTCATTTAGAGGTGACAGGTACAACTATTATAAAATGGCTTTTTACTCAGATGAATTTACAAATTTTCCACTAAGCCTTGATTTAACAGGTAAGAGCGAGAATTTTAAAATTACCATAACAGATTCATACCTACAAGAAGAATCCAGAACTGCAGAAGATCAAATCCATTATCTAAAATACTCAACATCTAAAACTTATGATTCATCAAATAAAGAAGCCTATATGAATGATATACTGAATTATCACTCATAGGTAACATAACATTATTTATGTAAATACAGCTAATTTATCTATTGGCTGTTTTTTTCATACAAAAAAACAAGACCATTTCTGATCTTGTTTTCCTTCTATGCAACTAGAATATTATTTTGTGTGCCAGATGTCTTTGTCATACTGTTCGATTGTACGGTCAGATGAGAAGAATCCTGCTTCAGCAATGTTGTAAACAACTTTTTTGTTCCATGCATCTTGATCTTCGTAAGCTGCGTATACTTCTTCTTTCTTGTCGATGTATTCAGCCAAGTCAATCAACGTCATGAACCAGTCTTTAGAGATAAGTTCTTTGTGGAGACGTTCCAAGCGTTCTTTATCTCCAACTTTAACGAGGTCTTCGCTTACGATAAAGTCAACAGCTGCTTTGATGTTAGCATCTTTTTCGTAGTAATCACGTGGTACATAACCTTCTTTTTCATAAAGGTCGATGATTGTATCAGAATCTTTACCAAATGTGAAGATGTTTTCTGGTCCTACCAATTCAGCAATCTCAACGTTGGCACCGTCCATTGTACCAAGTGTAAGGGCACCGTTAAGCATGAATTTCATGTTACCTGTACCTGAAGCTTCTTTAGAAGCCAATGAGATTTGTTCTGAGATATCTGTTGCTGGGATGAGGTGTTCAGCAACTGTTACGTTGTAGTTTTCAACCAAGTGAACGTTGAGGTATTTGCTTACTTCTGGATCATTGTTGATGAGTTCAGAAAGTGACAAGATCAAGTGGATGATGTCTTGAGCAATAACGTAGGCAGGAGCTGCTTTACCACCAAAGATGATAGTGATTTTACGTTTTGGAAGGTTTCCTTTTTTGATTTCCAAGTATTTGTGGATGACATACAAAGCGTTCATTTGTTGACGTTTGTATTCGTGGAAACGTTTGATTTGTGTATCAACGATTGAGTTTTCATCAAGCTCAATACCTTTGTTGGCTTTAAGATAACGTTTAAGTGACAACTTGTTATCATATTTGATTTCAGCCAAACGTTTGTGAACTGCTGGATCATCAGCAAAGGCAGCTAATTTTTCCAATTGAGTTGCGTCAGTAAGGTAACCATCACCAATCAATTCTTTGATGTAGTCAGCAAGTTCTTGGTTTGAGAATTCCAACCAACGACGGAATGTAATACCGTTTGTTTTGTTGTTGAAGCGTTCTGGGTAAAGGTCGTAGAATGGTTTCAACTCAGAAGCTTTAAGGATTTCTGTGTGAAGTGCTGCTACACCGTTAACGCTTGTAGAGAAGTGGATGTCCATGTGAGCCATGTGAACACGGTTGTGTTCGTCAATGATTTGAACACGTGGATCTTCGTATTTTTCACGAATGATAGCATCCAATTTCTTGATGATAACAACAAGGTGTGGAACGACTTCTTCAAGGTAGTCAAGAGGCCATTTTTCAAGGGCTTCAGCCAAGATAGTGTGGTTTGTGTAACCAACCATTTTGCTTACGATAGCTACTGCTTCATCAAATTCAAATCCATGTTTTTCTGTCAAAAGACGGATCAATTCTGGAATTACCATTGATGGGTGAGTATCGTTGATTTGTACATAAGCGTAATCTGGAAGGTCGTGAAGGTTAGAACCACGTTCGATAGCTTCGTCAATCAAAAGTTGAGCAGCGTTTGATACCATGAAGTATTGTTGGTAAATACGCAAGAGCTCACCTTTACGAGTTGAGTCGTCTGGGTAAAGGAAAAGTGTCAAGTTCTTTTGGATTTCGTCTTGATCAAAAGTGATTCCTTTTTCAATCAAATCGTAATCCAAACCGTTGATATCGAAGAGGTTAAGGTAGTTCTTAGTTTCTTTCTTGTAACCCAAGATATCCAAGCGGTCCAAACGTGATTTCAATGTGAAGTTTTTGAATGGAACATCATAAGAGATATCAGTTGGTACCAACCATGATTGATCTTCAATCCAGTAGTTTGGTTCTGCATCTTGTTTGTTATCTTTGAAAACTTGTTTGAAAAGACCACAGTGGTAGTTAAGACCAACACCTTCACCGTTGATGCCAAGTGTTGCCATAGAGTCGATGAAACATGAAGCCAAACGACCCAAACCACCGTTACCAAGAGATGGTTCTGGTTCAACGTCTTCAATTTCGCTGATTGATTTACCAGCAGCATCCAATTCAGCTTTAACATCCTTGTAGATGCCCAAGTTGATCAAGTTGTTAGACAAAAGTTTACCGATCAAGAATTCAGCTGAGATATAGTAAACTTTACGTTTGCTATCGTTTTTAGGT
Organism: Streptococcus sp. 27098_8_74; assembly: GCF_041431705.1. Lineage (NCBI taxonomy): Bacteria > Bacillati > Bacillota > Bacilli > Lactobacillales > Streptococcaceae > Streptococcus > Streptococcus sp. 27098_8_74. The sequence goes on along the minus strand of NZ_JAPVYF010000002.1, from coordinate 110,594 downwards.
TTTGGAGCAGCTGCTTCTTTTACGAATTCCAACAAAAAATAGTAGATTTCTTCGTTTGAAAGGTCCTTAAGATTTTTGTTTTTTGCTTCAACATATTGTGTAAATGTAGCCATTTTAGTTATTACCTCGATTATATCTTTCTGTAATGTCTGTCAAAAATTCTTTCTTGTCGACAGTGATTTCACCTGGAAGCATACGCCATTTCCAGTTTTGACCAACTGTGTTAGGGAAGTTTGTACGGCTATTTTCAGGTTTATCAAGGATATCCTGCATAGTCGCAATAGCTGTGTTGCTTACAGTAGCAAAGAGGGTGCGAAGAAGAGCACGTGTGATTGGTTCACCTTGACGACGGTTGATGTATGCATCAGTATAATCACGTTGCTCTTGCGTCAAGTTGTCGTACCAACCGTTGATTACTTCGTTATCATGTGTACCTGTGTAGGCAACTGAATGTTGTGTGTATACGTGTGGAATGTCAATGCTGTTTCCAGTAGTGTCGTAGAATCCAAATTGAACAATCTTCATTCCAGGGTAACCACAGTCTGCAAGAAGTTTACGTGTCTTATCATCAATGTTACCAAGGTCTTCGGCAATGATTTTAAGATCACCCAATTCTTCTTTAACCACTTTGAAGAGGTCGTAACCAGGTCCAGGAACCCATTCACCATTTTCAGCAGTTTCATCTCCTCCAGGAATTTCCCAGAAGTCAGAGAACCCTTTGAAGTGGTCAATACGCAAGTAATCATAAAGTTTAAATGATTCTTGAATACGGAATACCCACCAAGCATAATTTTCTGCTTTGTGTTTATCCCAAGCATAGATTGGGTTACCCCAAAGTTGACCAGTTGCTGAGAAGTTATCTGGTGGAACTCCGGCAATGTAACGCGGTTTACATTCAGCGTCTAGTTTGAAGAGATGTGGTTGAGTCCAAACTTCAACACTATCAGCTGAAATGTAGATTGGCATGTCACCGATGATTTGAATACCATTTTTGTTAGCATAAGCTTTTAGTTCTGCCCATTGGCTAAAGAAGAGGTATTGTACCACTTGGTGATATGTGATAACATCAGCAAGTTCTTTGCGAAGTTTCTCAAGAGTTGCTTCATCGCGTTTAACTGCTTTTTTATCATCCCAATCTTGAAGTGCTTTGTTATCGAAGTGTTCTTTGATAGCCATGAAATCAGCATAATCAGCTAACCAGTTAGCATTTTTAGATTTGAAGGCTTCAAACTTCTTAGCTTCTTTTTTCTCAGCCAAGATTGCTTTTACAGCTTTTTCAAGGATTGGACGACGTGCTTCGTAAACTTTAGCATAGTCAATAAACTCAGGATCTGACCCAAAGTCAGCATCTTTAACATCAGCTTTAGTTAAAAATTTGTCACGAATAAGGAAATCCAAATCGATAAAGTGTGTATTTCCTGCCACCGCTGAGAATGATTGGTAAGGTGAATCCCCATAACTTGTTGTAGTAAGTGGCAAAATCTGCCAGTAAGTTTGTTTTGTTTCTTTTAAGAAATCAACAAAGTCATAGGCTGCTTGACCGAAAGATCCGATCCCGTAGTCACCTGGAAGTGATGTGATGTGCATCAAAACACCGCTTGCTCGTTTGTTCATAACGTTTACCTCAAATTATTTTTTACACTTATTATTATAATGCAAACGTTTGCATTAGTCAAGAATTTTTAACAAAAAAATAGAAATTTTTTTTATTTTTTCTTGAATAATTGTTCGCAAAACAAACGCTTACAATTTGAGAAAGTGTTTTTAAGCCGAGGCTTCTAGTGAATTCCGGAAAATAGTCATCTTACATAAAATAAAAAAGTAGCCGGCTAATTTACTAACCAACTACTTAGATTCTCCTTAAGATATTATGAATGCGTTAAGACGCTTTCTCTTTCTATAAGTTTAAATGGAATGATGACTTTCTGTGACTTGTTCTTAGTTGACTTAAGGAGTCCCATAAGACTTTGTACACTTTCTTTAGCAAGTTCTTGGATATTAATATCAAAAGTGGTCAAGAACGGATGCATGATTTCTGCAAAAGTAGAATTATTGAAGGAAATGATAGCATAATCTTCAGGTACTCTAATTCCTTGATTGTTTAGCCATTGAATGAGACGAAGGGCAATAAGGTCATCCTTGACAATCAAAGCTGTCGGAGAAAATCTATCTAATTCCTTCTTTAGCTTATCGATTGTTTTAGATGAAAATACAAGTTCAGGTAAGATTTCTAATTCTAGTTCATCTGCTGCTTCTTTATAACCTCGATAACGTTCCTGTCCTACTTGACCAAAAAGGTCATCCGTAATAAAACCTATTTTTTTATGACCATGAGATGATAAATAAGTCACTGCTTCCTTACCTAAGGCCTTATTGTCATTATCGATGTAGGTAACCTTATCTTTTGTATCACCTGCAGCTCCAATGACGACAAAAGGAACTTTTTCTTTTAGGAGATAGGATTTAACAGGATCATTCTTCTCAGAGTAGAGAATAATGAAACCATCAGCTCGTTTTTGGCGATGCATGAGTTCGACTTGTTTAACCAATTCATCCAAACTAGCACCTGTGGCAATACTGACGACCTGAGAATTGCGACTTGCTTCTTCATTGATAGCCGTTAGAATTTCCATATAGAAGGGTTGACTGATATTTTCTCTATTCGCCAAAGGAGGAAGAATCACACCTAAACTATGAGTTAAGCCAGTTGCCAACATCTGAGCTGCAAGATTGGGGACATAACCTAATTCATCCATAGCCGCCCGCACCTTGTTTTTTGTTTCTTCAGAAATGGCTGGATTATCTTTTAAGGTCCTACTAACCGTTGAAGGACTTACTCCTGCTTTTTGGGCAACATCCTTAATTGTAGCCATTATTTTCCTCTCATTCTCATAAATATTTATAGTCGTAAAATACAAGAACAATTATAACCGAAACAATTTAGTTTTGCAATCGTTTGCACAAAGTTAAAAATTTTTTTATAAAATACTTGACAGATTGTGGAAACGGTTGCATAATGTTTATCATAAACTAAATTTCTGGAGGAAATAGAAATGAAAAAATGGCAAAAGGTATTACTTGGTAGTGCTGGATTACTTGTGGCTGGATCACTCTTGGTAGCTTGTGGCTCAAATTCAAGCAAGAGCTCAAGTTCAGATAGCAAGACTTTGAAACTTTGGGTACCAACTGGCGCTAAGAAGTCTTACTCAGATACAGTAGCACAGTTTGAAAAGAAATCTGGTTACAAAGTTGATATGGTTGAAATGGAAGATCCAAATGCTCAAGAAAACTTGACTAAGGATGCTTCTACTGCTGCAGATGTCTTCTCGCTTCCACATGACCAACTCGGTAAATTGGTAGACGCTGGAGCTATCCAAGAAATCCCAGAGCAATACTCAAAAGAAATTGCTGATCAAGATACTGATCAAGCTACTGTAGGTGCTCAATACAAAGGTAAAACTTACGCCTTCCCATACGGTATCGAAACACAAGTTACATACTACAATAAATCTAAACTTAACGAAGAAGATGTTAAATCATATGAAACAATCACTTCTAAAGCTAAATTTGGTAGCAACTTGAAAGAAGTTAATGCTTATGTAACTGGTCCTCTCTTCCTTTCAGTTGGTGACACACTCTTTGGTCCTAACGGTGAAGATGTGAAAGGTACTAACTGGGGTAACGAAGCTGGTGTGAATGTTCTTAAATTCATCGCAGCTCAAAAAGACAATAAGGGATTTGTTAATGTCGATTCAGCTAATATGATGGCTAAATTCGAAGATGGTTCTGTTGATGCTTTCCAATCAGGACCATGGGACTACGCTGCAGCTGCTAAAGCTGTTGGTAAAGACAATCTTGGTGTTGCTGTTTACCCAACAGTTAATATCGGTGGTCAAGACGTTCAACAAAAAGCCTTCATGGGTGTTAAACTTTACGCAGTTAACCAAACACCATCTAAAGGTAACGCAGAACGTATCGCTGCTTCTTACCAATTGGCACAAGCTTTGACAAGCAAAGACAGTCAAAATAACCAATTCACTAATGAAGACCGTCACATCATCCCAGCTAACAAAGAAGTTCAATCTTCTGAAGCTGTTCAAAAGGATGCACTTGCACAAGCTGTAATCACTATGGGTTCATCTGATCAGTACACAACTGTTATGCCTAAACTTAGTCAAATGTCAGTCTTCTGGACTGAAAGTGCTGCTCTTATGAGTGATGCATATAACGGTAAAATCAAGGAAGACCAATTCCTTACTAAATTACAACAATTTGATAAAGATTTGGCAGCAGCTAAATAAGAATCCTAACTATGAGAAGGTAAAGAGGCAGGTCAGGTTCCTAGCCTCTTTATCTATCACTAATTAAACATTTATCTGAGGAGATATCTATGTCACAAACAATCTACGACACAACTCCTATGCGCCAGGTCTTCAAAGAAGGTACATGGGATGTCAAATTATCCTTTCTGGTAATGGGATTGGCAAACTTGGTCAACAAACAGTTCACCAAGGGCTTGCTCTTCCTCTTTTCTGAGATTGCCTTCTTAGTAGCCTTCGTTATCCAAATCATCCCTGCACTTAAAGGGATGATTACCTTGGGGACTCAAGAACAAGGTGAGGCTATTAAAGAAGTTAATGGGGTTAAGCTTACTGTTCAGGTCGCTGGAGATAACTCTATGCTCTTGTTGATTTTTGGACTTGCATCATTAATCTTCTGTGCAGTTTTCGCTTATATTTACTGGTGTAATCTTAAGAGTGCTCGTCATCTCATGGCTCTCAAACAGTCTGGACGTAAAGTTCCCAACTTTGTCGAAGACTTCAAGACCTTGGCTGATGGTCGTTTCCACATGGGACTTATGACTGTACCATTGATTGGAGTTTTGCTCTTCACAATCTTGCCTTTGATCTACATGATCTGTTTGGCCTTTACTAACTTTGACCACAATCACCCAGCACCTAAATCACTCTTTGACTGGGTTGGTTTCTCAAGTTTTGGTGAAGTTTTACAAGGTCGTATGGCTGGTACTTTCTTCCCACTTTTGACATGGACCTTAATTTGGGCAGTTGCTGCAACAGCAACTACTTTCTTCTTCGGTATCGTCCTTGCTCTCCTGCTCAACACTAAAGGACTTAAATTCAAGAAAGTTTGGCGTACACTCTTTGTTATCACTATCGCCGTTCCTCAGTTCGTATCCCTTCTTTTGATGCGTAACTTCCTTAATGACCATGGTCCTTTGAATGGTTTGCTTCAAACCTTGCATCTTACTAATGGACCAATTCCATTCTTGACTGATCCTCTCTGGGCTAAGTTCTCTATTATCTTTGTAAATATGTGGATTGGTATTCCGTTCACAATGTTGGTCGCAACTGGTATCATCATGAACTTGCCAACTGAGCAGATTGAAGCTGCTGAAATTGATGGAGCAAGCAAATTCCAAATCTTCAAGAGCATCACTTTCCCACAAATTCTCTTGATCATGGCACCATCGTTGATTCAACAATTCATCGGTAATATCAATAACTTCAACGTTATCTACTTCCTTACTGGTGGTGGACCTACTAACTCTGAATACTATCAAGCGGGTTCAACTGACCTCTTGGTAACTTGGCTCTACAAACTGACTGTTAGCGCTAAAGACTACAACTTGGCATCTGTTATCGGTATCTTGATTTTCGCCATCTCTGCAACATTCAGTCTCTTGGCCTACACAAGATCATCTTCATTCAAGGAAGGGGCTGCTAAATAATGAAACGTAAGAAAAATCTTTACCTAACTGGTACTTATATTCTATTGACAGTTCTAGCTGTTATCTGGTTGATTCCAATTATTTGGATCTTCCTTACAAGTTTCCGTGGTGAAGGAGCTAATGCGGTGCCTTACTTCTTCCCTAAGACTTACACTTTTAATAACTACATTAAACTGTTTACCAGCGATGCTTATCCATTTGGAAAATGGTTCATCAATACCTTCATCGTTGCCACATGTACATGTATCCTCTCAACTTTGATTACCGTAGGTATGGCCTACTCACTTAGCCGTATTAAATTCAAACACAGAAATGGCTTCTTGAAATTGGCACTTGTACTTAACATGTTCCCTGGATTCATGTCAATGATTGCGGTCTACTACATTTTGAAGGCCCTCAATTTGACACAAACCTTGACATCTTTGGTCTTGGTATATTCTGCTGGGGCAGCTCTTGGTTTCTACATTGCGAAAGGTTTCTTTGATACCATTCCTTACTCATTGGATGAATCAGCAATGATTGATGGCGCAACTCGTCTTCAAATCTTCACTAAGATTACCTTGCCACTTTCTAAACCAATCATCGTCTACACTGCCCTCATGGCCTTCATGGGACCTTGGGTAGACTTCATCTTTGCATCTGTTATCCTCGGTGACGTTAAAGATAAATATACGGTTGCCCTTGGACTCTATCAAATGCTTAACCAAGACGCTATCAATGAATGGTTCCTTCCATTTACCGCAGGTGCTATTATCATCGCCATCCCAATCACCCTTCTCTTTATCTTCATGCAGAAATACTATGTTGAAGGTGTAACCGGCGGATCAGTTAAATAATAAAGGATAAATGATATGACAACTCTTAAACTGGATAAAATTTATAAAAAATACCCAAATGCAACTCACTACTCTGTCGAAGATTTCAGTATCGACATCAAAGACAAGGAATTCATCGTTTTCGTAGGTCCTTCAGGATGTGGTAAATCAACAACTCTCCGTATGGTTGCTGGTCTCGAAGAAATCACAGAAGGTAAACTCTATATAGATGGTGAAGTGGTTAATGACAAATCACCAAAAGATCGTGACATTGCCATGGTATTCCAAAACTACGCACTTTACCCTCACATGACTGTTTATGAAAATATGGCCTTTGGTCTTAAACTTCGTAAATATAAAAAAGATGATATCGACAAACGTGTCCGTGAAGCTGCTGCTAGCCTTGGTTTGACTGAGTTCTTAGATCGTAAGCCTGCAGACCTCTCTGGTGGTCAACGTCAACGTGTAGCTATGGGACGTGCTATCGTTCGTGATGCTAAAGTCTTCCTCATGGACGAACCACTCTCAAACTTGGATGCTAAGCTTCGTGTGACCATGCGTGCTGAAATTGCTAAAATTACTCGCAATATTGGTGCAACTACTATCTACGTTACCCACGACCAAACAGAAGCTATGACTCTTGCTGACCGTATCGTTATCATGAGTTCTACTAAAAACCCTGATGGTTCTGGTACTATCGGTCGTATCGAACAAATTGGTACCCCTCAAGAACTTTATAATGAGCCAGCCAATAAATTTGTTGCTGGATTCATCGGAAGTCCTGCTATGAACTTCTTTAATGTTAAGGTTGATGGTAACCGCATTACTAACTCTGAAGGTTTGGATATTGCAATCTCTGAGGGTCAAGCTAAAATCTTGAAAGAGACAGGGTATCAAGGCAATGAAGTAATCTTTGGTATCCGTCCTGAAGATGTTTCAAGCCGTCCAATTGTTCAAGAAGTTTATCCAGATGCCAATGTAGATGCTGAAGTCGTCGTTTCAGAGCTTCTTGGTGCAGAAACAATGCTCTACCTAAAACTTGGAGAAACTGAGTTTGCTGCCCGTGTTGATGCGCGTGACTTCCATAATCCAGGTGAAAAAGTTAACCTTACTTTCAACGTTGCTAAAGGTCACTTCTTCGACGCTGAAACAGAAAAACGTATCAGTTTGTAAGATAAAAAAATCAGCCCTCTTGAGCTGATTTTTTGTTTGGCATGATTAAACCACATTCTAACTGATACTTCCTATCACTCACTAAACATATCTCTTTCAATCTATGATATAATATCCTTTGGCACCTCGACACCGCCTACGAAGGGAGGTGAGTTTGCCTATGATGGATTTACTATTCAAAACTATCATCGGACCTATTGTGGTCGGTGTTATCCTTCGTCTGATCGACAAGTGGTTAAACAAGGATAGATAGTGCTAAAAAAGACCCCGAGCTTATGTGGAAGTTAGCTTGGGGTCTTTTCTTGCCTATGATATAGACTTACTATTCAATACAAGTGTATTATGTCATAAAAGCTTAGAATTGTCAAGAAACTTGAAGATAACCTTTAGATAGAGATCTTAGTCTTTAGTCTTGTCTTCTTCGTCTTTTTTATCATCAGTCTTATTTACCGCTGCTTTAAATTCTGCTAACATTTTACCGATAGATTGTCCAAGTTCTGGCAAGCGTTTAGGACCAAAGATGAGGAGGGCTCCTAGGACGATAATGATAAGTCCTGGAGCTCCGATATCACGTAGAATTCCCATGAAATCTCCTTTCTATTTATCTTTATATTTTCTTTGTTTACGTTTATAAATGAGCTTACTAAGAGCTACGCTAACTTCATAGAGTAAGATTAAGGGAGCAGTCATGGCCAAGTCACTAATAAAGTCGGCTGGTGTCAGAACGACTGCCAATACCAAGAGAATGAAGTAAGCATAGCGTCTATAGCGTGTCAGAAATACTGGTGTCAATATACCTATAGAGGTTAGGAAACTAACAACTACGGGAAGTTCAAAGAGAACAGCCAAAGGCACTGTCGTATGCAGTAAAAAACTAAGGTAGTTTTGTGCTGTAATTTGTGTATCAAAGAGTCCTTCACCTAGCTTTAAAAGCACTTCTAAGATAGCTGGACTCACAAAATAATAACCAAAGGCCAAACCCAATACAAAACAGACAAAAGTTGCTGGAATATAAGCAAAGATAGCACGCGCTTCATTGTCCCTCAAACCTGGTTTCACAAACTGCCAAATCTGGTAGGTGGTGAAAGGCAAAGTGACCGTAAAAGCCATGAGACTAGCCAAGTTAATGTAAATCCAAAGAATATCGTTAGGCCCTAGAACTAATAAAGGCTTGTCAAATCCTCTGGTTAGATAAGCATAGAGTTGCCCAGCAAACAACAGAGTAATACAAAAAACTAGGAAAAAGCACAACACTACTGCAATGAAACGTCTCCGAAATTCCACCAGATGCTCAACAATAGTCATCTCATCTTTATTTCTTGCCATGCTGTTTCACCGTCACAAAGACAACAATAGCAATAAAGATAAGTTGTGGAATCAAGACTTCCCAGCTTGGATAGATACCAGCCCAATCAATGGTTGGGAAACCACTAATCAAATGATTAGACATCATATTAGTCAACTGAAGGGCATGAAGACTGACACCGAGCATCTTGAAGGCCAAGGCATAAATCAACCAAGTCAAAATAAAGAAAATGCGGTGTGGTTTAATATAGTGACTCGCTTTAGTCATAGCCACAGCAATGATAACAAGAACTGCAATGGCTGAAGCAATACCAATCAAGAAATTAGCTGTCGTGATACGTGGGACAATACCGACATAGAAAAGTATAGTCTCGGCACCCTCACGAAAGACAGCCAAGAAACTGAGTGCAAACATGGACACAAAGCTTCCAGTAGCCGTCACCGTCTTCATCTGGCGGTCCATAAAGTCATTCCACTGTTTGACTGAAGACTTGCGATGGAGCCAAATTCCAATCAGAATCATCATCGCAACTGCAAAGATACCAACGCCACCTTCAATAATTTCACGGTTAGCCCCCGAGGTCACAGCTGGAAAGACAACTTGTAAGATAACAGCTATAACTGCGCTGGCAAGAACACCAGCAATGGCTCCGCCATAAACCCATTTGAGTCCCTTACGCATCTTGGCTGCCTTAAGAGTTGTCACAAGGGCCATAACAATGAGGAGGGCTTCAACCCCTTCACGTAAGAGAATCAACATGGCATCAAAGGCATTATAAGAAGCACTGGTATCAATAGCAGATAGGTCTGTGATCAAGGCTTGCAGTTTGTCCTGATAAGCTTTTTCTTTTCCCTTAACCATGATAACAGGTGTTTCACTTTCCACGCGCGTATAAAGGCTTGGATTAGTTGTGCTTACATCGCCTTCAATGGTTGGCCAGATAGTGATGAACTTCTTCATAGTTGCCGCAGCCGTTTTGTCATCACCTGCTTGGAATTGACCTAGAGCCTTTTCCAAGAGCTTAATACCATCTTTTAGGGTTAAACTTGAGCTTGTGCTATCAAGAGGGACACCCTTGATAAAGTCATCAATCCCACCCTTGAGATCATCATAAGATGACTGGATGCTGGTGAAATCAGTAGGCTCCGTCTCAATGCTACTTCGCAAAAGTGAAATGGCCGTCTCAATCTTGCCGTAGTAGGCAGTACTGTGGTCACGGACAACAGCTTCATTTCGCGTCCAAGCATTATTTAATTCACTGTAAGTTTTGCGTGTTGCAGTCAGGTCTTTGGCCGTAATGGCATCCTGTAAGTTTTTGAAATAAGGCTCTAAGCGTGTTTCAAGTTTTTCCTTTTCGGCATCTAAATCAACAGGATTTTGCTCTTTCTCAAATTTAAGAAGGGCTGACGAAATGGAGGTTAGGTCCTCTTCTGTCACGTCACCTTTAATATCAAGAGCCTTGCTAACTTTTTTACCAGCCTTGGAATCGTGATTTTCTTTTGTTTCGAAATCAGTCTTAATCTCAGCAACCAATTCCTTAGCTTTTGTTTGATCTTTATTTTGAACAGCTGTTGTGGCATCTGTAATTTTGATATAGAGGTCACTATATGATTCAGCAGCTACTGGATAGGTCCAGAATAAGGCTAAAAGCCCAAGTAAAACGAGGAGTTTATTCAAAGAGTGCTTGACCAAGGTAGCCTCCTTTCTCCACGCCAGCAAAGCAAGCAAAGAGCCCACTTCCGATATGGGTGATGTACTCGTTCATCTTGTCTACAGCACCAAGATTAGTCTGAATTTTAACAAAACGGTCTGGATCCTTCTGGTAGGCAATGAAAATCAAACCTGAATCAAACTGGCCAGTTCTCTCATCAATGCCATCTGAATAAGAATATGAACGACGTAAGATAGGAAGGTCTACTTCTTTAGCCAAACGGACATGCGAATCTACAGGAAGTTTAGATAAATCTACTTCATCAAACTCATCTTTCTTACCAAAGGGAGCGCCTGATTCCTTGTAACGACCAAAGGTGTTTTCCTGCTCTTGCAAATTAGTACGATCCCAAGTTTCAAGGTGCATCTGTACCAGACGAAGAGCCATATAAGAACCACCCTTCATCCAATCTTTACTATCAGTCCAGACAACCTTATCGAATTCCTTTTCTGTCGTAACATTGGCAGTACCGTCCTTGAAACCAAAAAGATTTCGAGGCGTTTCCTTGCGGTCTCCGATAGCTGCAAACCCTGATTTGCTCCACTTCATGGTGATTTTATTACGACCTTTACGAATCAGATTGCGGACAGCGTGGAAAGCTACTTGTTCATCGTCCGCACAGGCTTGAATCACGATATCACCACCCGTATACTTGTCCTGCAACTGCTCCTTAGGAAATGGAGGCAAATCGCGGAAGAGCTTAGGACGTTTGGATTCTAAACCAAGTTTTTTAAGAAAATCAGCCGAAACTCCAAAAGTCAGACTCAGGCGATAGGGGTTGAGTCCCACCGTTTCGCCTGTATCCGTAGGAGGCAAGAGGGCATTAGAACCGTCTTTTTTGACTAACTCTCCTTCGACCAATTTACTACTATAATCGGTCCAGTCTTTAAAAAGCTGGATGACTTCTTTTTTATCGGTTGTATGAAGATCTAGCACCACCAAGTAGCAAGCCTTCTGCATAGGAGTCGTAATCCCAGCCTGGTGCTTGCCAAAGAAGCTAATATCTTCATCACCATCATAAGCCTTTTTACTTGAACTATCCTGATTAGCGAAAAAAGCAGATGCACCAGAAAGACCAAGCGCAAGCCCTGCCCCTCCAATACCTGCTTTTTTAAGAAATTCACGACGGTCCATTTTTTGATCTAAAAATTTTTCGTCAGTCATTTTTCTTATTTCCCATCTAGGATAACACCCATTTGTGATAATGGTTCACCAAGTTTAGTTACAGCTTCGGCCAATTCCTTAGTATCTGCCTCACTCAAATCTGTATAAGACTTATAGTTTTTCTCATCAGTCATGTGTTTGTCCAAAAGACCATTCACATTCTTGAATTCAGTTTCCAGAGTCTTAACAAGTTTAGCATCTTTCTTTTGGATCAACGGCTTGAAAAGTTCAAAGATTTTTTCTGCCCCTTCAATATTGGCACGGAAGTCGTAAAGATCAGTGTGTGAGAAGACCTCTTCTTCACCTGTAATCTTTTGAGTGGCTACTTCGTTCAAAAGGTCAACAGCACCCGTCAGCATGATATCTGGAGTAACTTTAACAGTTGCAATTTTAGCTTTGAGTTCCTTAATATCGTTAACCAATTGATCTACATAGGCAGCCGTACCCTCTGTCGTGTTATCTTGCCACATGATACATTCGATACGGTGGAACCCTGACCAACCGTCTTCTGATTTATTTTCGTCCATGTAATCAACCAAACGGTAGTCGATTTTCACGTCAGACTCACCAAAGCTTTCTGCAATCGGTTCTGAACGCTCGTAAGCCATACGAATCAATGGGTATTGTTTCTTAGCTTCTTCAAGATTTCCTGACTTGAGGGTTTCACTGAATCCTTCAGTATCTTTCAAAAGCTGATCAATTTCGCCTTCTACGAAAGTCTTATAATCACTTGTGGCCTGCTTCAATTGCTTTTGCTCACTGGCTGTGAGTTTTGAGCTAGTTGAACTTGAATGACTTGAATTACCAGATTTGGCACAAGCCGTCAATAAAAGTCCTGATGCCAAAAGAACAACACCAAGTTTGCTAAGTTTTTTCATGAATGTCTCCTATTTTCAAGATAGTGTTCGACATTTGTCGTTATATATGTGAATCGTCGTTTTAACATTAATAAAGAACGAACGATGATAAGTCAATAATGATCTCTCGTATGTAAGAGAACATATCTAAACTAACAGAAGAAACCAGCACTGTCAACGGTTTTAGGCTATTTAAGAACTATTCTAAAGAGCAGATAAGAATGATTCTAAATAAGAAAACAACAGGAAATAACCTGTTGCTACTTATTATTTTGTACGACGTTTTCGAAGGAATCCTAGGCTAAGAATGCTTAGAAGACCTGCTAAAAAGAGTCCACGATTTGTCTTTTCACCAGTGGATGGCAGTTGTTTATCAGTCTGACGACTAGCTTCAGTCTTAGCCTTAGCCTGACCATTGTCACGATTAACAAGTTCAGCATCTCCAACAAGGTCCTCTTTACCTGAAGCCTTGACATTTGCTTTAGTTGCCTCAGTATCTTTACCACCAAATGACCCGGTCTTTTCAGAAGGCTGATCTACTGCCTCAGTTGGCGTCTGAGCATTAGTCAAACGAATAATAGTCGCTGTTAGTGGATCCAAGGTCAAGATATGATTGTTGATTGCAACACCTGATAACTCACTAATTCCAGATAAATTGACTTGACTGCCATCTGCCAAAACCAGATAAGATAGGCCATTTGTAATCTTGCTCAAATCAAACTGACGAGCCTTGCTATCAGCATTGACATAGACAAGGTAACGGTCTCCATTCGAAGCAACAGTTTGGTATCCCAATACCAAATCTTCTTGAGCGACATTGTCCTGACCAGGAACTGTCAATAGCGTTAGACGTGCATCTACATCTGCTTTTGATTTGAAATTGAAGGCATCTGTCGACTTACGTAAGGCGATCAAACCTTTGGTAAAGGCGCGAGTTTTCGTATTTTCTGGGAAGGCCTGGCTATCAGTTGCTTTAGTCCAATCAAAATGATTGACGGCATCACTAGAATCATAAGAATCATGGATAAAGTAAGGATAGTCAAATGGATTGCCCTTTTCATCCACTAAGAGATGTGACTTATTCGGCACCTTGTCCTCAGACACAGGATAACGGTAGGCAGGATCACGGAACTGTTTGGTGCGGCCGTATTCCTGACCAGAGTGAATAAATGGTGTTCCCTGAGCAGTCAATACCATGAGGTTTCCTAGACGCAAGCGACGATGAATTTCAGCATTATTCTCAGGCTTGCTTGGATCCTTCTTGATTGATTGGGCGATGATATCAAAAAGGGTCAAATTATCGTGAGCAGCAATATATTGAATCACATCACCTGGAGAATCAGCCTCGAAGTTAGTTGGTTGTGCCTTGATATTGTCAAAGACCTTATTAATATCACGTTTGCCACCTGTGATAAAGGCAGGTGTCCCCTCGTTTGGATAACCTGATTTGAGGGTGTTTCGAATATCGTCTGAAAATACAGCTACGGTATCTGTGTCTTTCATCCAAGACTGATCGGCAGGCTGAACAGGGCTATTTTCATCGCCAGTATAAGTCACCCAGCCCTCACCAAGCATAATAAGGTTTGGATTAAGGGCACGTGCAGCATGGTAAGCTTGCTCGATACTTTCAGCATCATGGTCACCCATCATATCAAAACGGAAACCATCCACCTTGTACTCCTTAGTAAGATAAGCAATCGAATCAACCAAGACACGACGACTCATATAGTGAGTCGTGCCTAGACGACCCCCTCCAAAACTCGAACGAGGAGTACCATCAGCATCCATAAAGTGATAATAATTTGGCTCAAGGTCTTCAAAAATAGCTGTCTTGGCTGTATGATTATAGACTACATCCAAGATAACGCCCATACCGTGGGCATGAATAGCAGCAACTAAATTCTTGAATTCTTCGATACGTTTAGCTGGTTCATTTGGGTTTTCAGAATACATGCCCGTCAAAGAGAAATAGTTTTGTGGATCATAGCCCCAGTTGTAGTTACTATCACTTGATGCATAGGCATCCAAACGCTTCCCATTTTGCATTTCATTGACAAAATAGTAGCTTAATACTGGTAAAAGCTGAATATGAGTAACACCGAGATCCTTAAGATAATCCAAACGCTCTGCAAAGGCTGCGAAAGTCCCAAACTGGTGTTTCAATTCAGCTGAGATAGCCTTATCAGAGGTGAAATCTCGTACATGAGCCTCATAAATGATGGCATCTTCTCGAGATTTAAAGTTTGGAATCTTAGCGTAGTCAAGATCTTTTGGTCCATAATTAGTAGGATCTATAAAGGCAGCCTTGGCAATCTTGTGCTCAGGTCCCTTGCTGGCATCGTCACTATTCCAAGCAGCCAAAGACTTAGCATAAGGATCCAAAACGATTACAGACTGATCACCACGTTTAATGCGGTACTGATAGAAATAACCTGTTAAGTTTTCCAAACCAAGATCAGTCGCAAGCAAGTCAGCTTGCCAAGTCCCTCGAGGTCCTTTGCTTAGGGCATGTTCAGCAAGAACCATGTCTTGATTATTCTTATCATAGACAATGATATCTACTTGATCAGCACTTGGTGACCAAAGTGTCACATGTGCCTTAGTACCATTCTCTTGAAGACGGGCACCCAATTCACCATCGTAACTGTAGAGCGCATCCTTCAATTGCCAACTCTCAGACGTTTTAAAACTATCATTGCCCAAAGTGACCTTGTAAGGCAGATTTTCCGCAGCAAAATCACCTGTTAATGTAGCTTTTTTGAGTTTAGCATCCAACTCAAGCTGTTTAAGAGTTGCACTGTTACCATCCTTGTCTGTCACCTTTAGGTCTTTGAGAATATCCTCAGATGAAACATCTTCTAAATTGGTGAAGCTAAGTTCGATTTGGCTTGGACTAAGCTGCTGAGCTCCAGTCAAACGCACATCCTTAACAAAATAAGGGTTGGTGTAGACTGTCGTATCAGTATCTCGTACGAAAAGCTGACGAGTTTTTTTCAAGTCACTAAATTTATAATCATTTGGTTGAATTTTCACATCATCTCCTGTTTTGCTCTCATCTAAGAGTAAAAATCCGATAGATTTAGCAGCCTCGGTTAGCGGAATGTCTAAATAGGCACCATACTTACCATTTGGTTGGAAATTGACACCATCAGGCCAATTACTTGGAGCATCCTTAACATCACCCCAATACCAGACAGACTTATTACTATAGTCGCCATCCGTACGGAAATAATTGATACGAACGTGATCTTGAGGGATAGGTTGATAACTGTAAACTTGAAAATCTTTGTCAATCCAAGCCTCATTCATTTGAGGGCTAAGAATTTCGACTGCTTTATCACCTGAAAGGTTCGTTCCAGCGGCATTATTAATCAAGAAACTAAGCTTTTTAGGTGTTGAAGACAGCTTTACATCCAAGTAAACACCATAATTATCCTGTTTGGCTTCTGCAAATGAGGTTGCTCCTGTTGGCCAAGCACCTTTCTGAGATGATGGCGTCTCCACATCATCCCAAGTCCAAAGCCCAAGTGATGCCTTATCCTGACTTGGCAACTCTTGGAAATGCAAGCGAATAGTCCCCTCAGCAATAGGTTCCTCAGATGTATTAGTGAGAGCTTGACTATTATTAGTACTTACTGTTTTTGGCGTGTTTTCGCTAGTTTCAGTTAGCTTGGTAGGCTCAGTACGGCTAGTATTTTCTGCTGGAAGAGAAACTGGCTCATTTTCCTTGGACACTGTGGCATTCTCGGCTGTTAGAGGAGCTGTTGGCATTTCAGTTACTAGACCACTGGTGGTAAGACTAGAATCAGCTGATTCTACCTGTGTACTTGAGGCAGGTGTTGACACTACTTCTTCTGCCTTGACTCCATGAGTAGCAGCAAAGCTCAAAAAAACAGCTCCAATGGTTACAGAAGCCAACCCTAACTTGTACTTGCGAAGGCTATAACGAAGAACTTTTTCATCATTAGCTTGAGTATTTCTTTTCATACTAACTCCTTTTGTTAACGTTTTCATGTTTTTTAATATACCATTTAGATTAGATTTATGCAAGCGTTTTCTCTGCGAGATTATTAAAAAGAGAGAACCATCAGATTCCCTCGATTTATTAATTATATATCAGATTAAGCAAAGATTGAGAAGAATGGTGCACCAAGTTTAGTATCCATTACATCTCGACTCTGAACACCGTGAATGTAATCCAAAGAATACCAACCATTGTTATTGGCGTTAGTTAAATTGAATAAATTTGTATTTTAGTATAAGAAAGCTAATATGTAAATTAGTTTCCTTCATATCTATAGAGGACATGACTTGAAGAAGACAACTTGATAAATTCATTTTTTAGCACCATATCACTTATAAATCCATCGAAGTTTATGTTTTGAATAAAAAGCGGTTCAGGCTTATAAACGACGATTACGTGGAGCAAGAGCTGTCTCACCAAGGTTAAATCCGTCTACAGTATTGTCTACATAGTCCACATAAACGTGAGTCGTATAGTTACCAATTAGATTCTTATGATTAACAGTCGATACATTGATTTCAGTATGTGTTCCAGTAGGTGCTGTATTGTACCAAGAAAGGTTTCCTTGGTTACTTTCTGACCATACAGCTACACGAATATTCTTAATCTGACGTCCTTGTGGCGCTTGATCAACTACAACTGTAAAACTACCTGCTTCTGAATTAACATTAGTGATATAGGTTTGCGTTTTAGTCTTAGCATTACGGAATTCAACTGTTGTCGTTGTCCCTCCTACACCAACTTGTGACCCATCATTTAAAATGTAGTACAAATGAATATTGTACAAACCTGTTGAATTTTTGTGGTCAGTAGCTTGAACATTTACCGTATAAGTGCCATTAGCTTGACGTGTGGCTTCATACCAACGAATGTCATCTTGTCCATCTTTTTCAGACCAAATAGGTACTTGAACAGTACGAACACCTTTAGAACTATAGACATCACTGATAATGACATCAAAAGTACCAGTATCATTATTGTTATTAACAACTGAAATAGTACCGACTGGCTTATTATGTTTTACGTCTACAATGGTTTCAGTGACATAATGACGTTGGTTGGCATTATCTACGATGTAAACATCAGCACGGTAATTTCCTAGTGAATTTTTATGCTCACTAGCCTTAATAGTGACACGGTAGCTACCATCAGATTGGCGACTAGCCTTGTGCCAAACGAGATCATCTTGTCCATTAACGAGACTCCATGAAGGAACTAAAACTTCCTTAACCCCATTTGGTGCTACGATATTGCGGATAACAGCATCAAAAGTACCTAAATCAGCATTGTTATTTTCAATAAAGAGGCTTGCACTAGGACGAGTTTGAGAAACTTCTACCACTTTTTCAGTAAGGTAGAAACGTTTGTTAGAGTCATCTACAAGGTAGGCATCGGCACGGTACTTACCAGTTGAATTCTTATGATCCGTTGCTTTGATAGTCACTCGGTAAGAACCATCGGCTTGACGAGTTGCCTTATGCCAGATAAGGTCGTCTTGACCACCAGCTAAACTCCATGAAGG
The DNA here is from genome assembly GCF_041431705.1 of Streptococcus sp. 27098_8_74. Taxonomy (NCBI): domain Bacteria; kingdom Bacillati; phylum Bacillota; class Bacilli; order Lactobacillales; family Streptococcaceae; genus Streptococcus; species Streptococcus sp. 27098_8_74. The sequence goes on along the minus strand of NZ_JAPVYF010000002.1, from coordinate 92,273 downwards.
AACAAGAACTTCTTTCAAACCTGTAGGAGCAACAATGTTACGAACAACTGCATCAAAAGTACCTGCTGCAGTATTGTTGTTTTCAATCGTAAGGACACCACTTGGTCGAGCATAATCAACAGCCACTACTTTTTCAGCAATATAATGGCGATTGTTAGAGGTATCCACGATATAAGCATCGGCACGGTAATTTCCTTTAGTGCCCTTATGCTCACTTGCCTTAATGGTTACACGGTAGCTGCCATCAGTTTGCTTAGTCGCCTTATGCCAAATAAGGTCGTCTTGACCATTTTCAAGACTCCATGATGGCACTAAAACTTCTTTAACACCTAGTGGTGCTGAGATATTAGTGATAACGGCGTCAAAAGTTCCAGCCTTATCATTGTTGTTTTCAATAGCAAAACTTGCTTTAGGTTTCAACTGCTCAGGTGTCTTACCAATGAAGACTTGCGTAGTTGTTCCACCAACACCCGTCAATTGACCATCTTTTTGAACATAATAAAGGTGGATATTATAAAGCCCTGTCGAGTTTTTATGAGCTGAAGCCTTAACGTTTACTGTATAAGTTCCATTATTTTGACGGTTAGCCGTATACCAGATAATGTCATCTTGACCATTAATTTCTGACCAAATTGGAACAGAGACTGTTTCAACACCATTTGGTGCTTTGACATTAGAGATGACTACATCAAAGCTACCAACAGTTGGATTATTGTTGACAATAGAAATGGTTCCACTCAAATTGCCTTGAGTTGCATCAACCTCAGCACTAGCATTAGCTGTGAAACGTCCTGTATAATCCACGCTGTGGTCAAAGACATGTTTACTTGGCAAGAGATTAGCCGTAGCTGAAAACTGCCATGCACCAGTTTTGGCATTATAGCGCATGTTTTTGGCGCTTGTTGCTGTAAGAGTTGTTGATGGGTACTGGGCAACCCAGAAATTCTCAATCCCAAATTGAGAGGTTGAGACAGGTCCACGGTAGCCTAGATTGTTCTCATCCAACCAGCTGGCACTTGTGTAGAACATCAAGTTGTTGTAACCATGCTTACGCATTTCATTAACCCATGCTTGAGTATTACGGTTGATATTTGGAAGCATCTTAGAGTCTTCGAAATCATTAACCATAACAGTACTCATTGGAAGGTTTAGTTTTTGTGCAGCTTGGATGTAGAATCGAGCTTCTGCACGTGCTTCTTCCTCAGTTGTGTATCGAGAAAAATGATAGGTTGATACTTGAAGACCAGCAATTTGAGCATTGCGAACTTGTGATGGTGCTTTAGGGTTGTTGTACCAAGTGTCCTCAGTCAACTTGACAACGACACCACCCACACCTTGGCGTGCAAGAGCACGATAGTCATCTACACTGATCTCACCATTATGGCTGCTGACATCGATAAAAGTCTTTGGTTGCACCTTAAGCGTTGGCGAAGGAACATCCGTAGAATTCGTCAATTTAGCAGGTGTTGCTACAGCGCTGTTTGACGTTTCCGAATTCGTCGCACTTGTAGAAGCTGTTGCACTTTCTGAACTAACAACTGAAGATGTTACTGAAGTTGACGCTACAGCAACAGTAGAGTTAGCTACTGAAGTTGATGCCGCAGGTGTTACAGCCTCTGAACTTTCTGGTGCAAGTGACGTAGATACCGCAGGAGCACTAGGTTTTGCCACCTCACTCGTAGCAACGGGTGCTGAAACAGTTGAACTAGGAGTTGCAGGCAAGGCTGCTTCTCCACCAAAAATCTCAGCCGCTGTCGCAGGTTGATACTGATTTCCTTCAGTAACAGAAGGTGTTTGTGTCGCCACTTCATCTGCATGAGCAACCTGAGTTGTCACAGCCAAGAGAACAGCCGCACTAGCATAGTAGATAAAATCTTTCGTTCGCATTTAACTTTCCTTTTGCATTTTTAATACGTCAACCATTTTACCATAGAAAAACTCTAATGGAAAGGTCATTATTAAAAGTTTTCTAAATAAAGCAGAAATATTATAAAATTCTAAACGCTACAAAATTGCGATTTATCTTATTTGAAAACCCTTTAACTACCTATTCGTATTTAACACTAAAAATCCAAAGAAATTTGCAAGATATAGCTAAAGATGAAAATGTGTGACAAAAGAAAAATCCCCGAACATCTGTCCGAGAATTTTATCAACTTTATTTACGTTTTGGTGGGTTATGGATAGCTTCTCCAAGTACGTCAGCAAAGGCTTCATACATGTTTTCAGAGAAGGTTGGGTGACCGTGGATAGATTGCAAGAGTTCATCTACAGTCAATTCATTTTCCATAATTGTTGATGCTTCGTTAATCAATTCAGCTGCGGCTGGACCGATAATATGAACACCAAGGATTTCATGGTACTTCGCATCTGCAACGACTTTAACAAAACCGTGTGCTTCGTTTGAAGCGATGGCACGTCCGTTACCAGCGAAGCTTGATTTACCAACGAGAACATCACCGTATTTCGCACGTGCATCTTCTTCAGTAAGACCACACATTGCAACTTCTGGGTGTGTATAGACAGCTGCTGGTGTGTAGTCAAGGTGAGCCTTACGGACATTGCCACGCATAGCATTTTCAGCTGCAACTTCACCCATACGGTAAGCCGCGTGAGCAAGCATCTTAGTTCCGTTAACATCACCTGGTGCGTAAATTCCTGGGATTGATGTTTCTTGATAAGCATTAACCTTGATACGACCGCGGTCAAGTTCAAGGTTAAGATTTTCAAGACCATCCAACTGAGGAACACGACCGATTGAAAGAAGGGCGCGATCAGCTACAATCTCTTCACCATTATTAAGTTTAAGGGTCAATTGGTTGTTGGCTTCAACAATTTCAGAAACACCAACAGAAGTCATGATCTTCATGCCCTTCTTAGCAAGGATTTTTTGAAGTTCAAGTGATACTTCTTTATCCATAGCAGGGATAATGCGGTCAGCCATCTCAACAACAGTTACTTCTACACCGTATGAAGCATAAACAAGACCAAGTTCGATACCAACGACACCACCACCCATAACAGCAAGTGATTTAGGCAATTCACGCAAGTCAAGGATATCATCTGATGTCATCACAAGTTGTGACTCAATTCCAGGGATATTGATACGTGAAACTTTTGATCCAGTCGCAAGGATAATATTACGTCCCTTGATTGTTTCTGAACCAATAGTAACTGTCTTATCTGGGTTAACTTGACCAAGACCATTGAAAATAGTAACCTTGTTAGCCTTCAAAAGACCTTGAACACCACCCGTAAGTGTCTTAACAACAGAGTTCTTAAAGTCAACAGTCTTATCCATATCGATAGTGTAGTTTGTTGACGCTAGGTTGATACCACGACCTGCAGCAATCTTAAGCCCATCAAGGATTTCTGCATTTTTAAGGTAGGTCTTAGTTGGAATACATCCTTTATTCAAACATGTTCCACCAAATTCAGATTTTTCAATGATAGCAACCTTACCACCAAGTTGTGCCCCACGAATGGCAGAATAGTAACCAGCAGGACCACCACCGACAACAATAATATCGTACTCATTATCAGCAAGTGGTGCTTTTTCTGCAGGAGCTGCTGGAGCAGCTGTGGCAGGAGCTTTAGGAACTTCAAGACCAGCAGATTCTAATTGAGCAGTTGCTTCTGCAACAGGTGCACTGGCTGCATTATCAGCCACAACTTCACCCTCTGCTCCAATATAACCAATAACCTCAGTAACTGGTACAGTTTCACCAGCCTGACGGGTAATCTTCAAAAGAACACCAGAATCTTCTGCTTCAAGTTCCATGTTCGTTTTATCTGACATGATTTCAAGAAGGATATCTCCCTCATTAACCACATCACCCTCTTGTTTCTTCCACTCGATGATTTCGCCTTCCTGCATGTCCACACCAAGCTTAGGCATAATAATCTCAAAAGCCATATTTTATGATACTAAGAACGCTAAAATGCGACAGAATTTTAGGAGTTTTACGTTAGTGTGCTTGCACACAAGTAAAACTATCTAAATTCCGAAGCATTTCGTTCGAGTTCAAATCGACTCAAACGCTTTAACGCCCTCTCCTTTCTATTTTAAAACTTCAGTTTTCAGATATTTTTTTCTTAAATCAACAATTCCATTGGATTTTCAATCAAATGTTTTAAATCAACCATGAATTTAGCACCATTCATACCATCTACAATACGGTGGTCAATAGTCAAGCATAGACCCATGATTGGACGTACGACAACTTCACCATCAACAACAACCGGTGTCTGAATAGTTGCTGAAACACCAAGGATAGCTGAGTTTGGTTGGTTGATGATTGGGTTAAATGATTTGGTTCCAAACATTCCCAAGTTAGTAATAGAGAAGGTTGAACCTGACATTTCTGCAGCCTTCAATTTACCAGCCTGAGCTTTCTTGATGACATCCTTAGAGGCCACCACAAAGTCAGACAAACTCATCTTATCTGCACCATGAACGACCGGTACAATCAAGCCATCATCGAGACCAACGGCAATACCGAGATTAACAAATTTGTGTAATTCGATATTTTGCGCATCATCAATCAAGGATGCATTGAGGTAACGGTGTTCCTCTTTCATAAGGGTACGCACAACTGCCAAACCAATCAAATCAGTGAAGGTCACCTTCATGCCAGTCTTATTCATGATTGGATCAAGGACTTGCTTACGAAGAGCCATAAGGTTAGTCATGTCCACATCGTAGTTAAGGGTAAAGGTTGGCGCAGTTAAGTAAGAGTGCGTCATTCCCTTAGAGATAGCCTTACGCATAGCAGACATTGGGATAACTTCCACACCTTCTGGCAAGACTTTTTCTGGCTTAGCTTCAACCACAGGTGCAGCTGCAGCTTCCTTAACTTGGGCTGGGGCACTGATTGCAAGGACATCTTCCTTGGTAATTTTACCACCAAAGCCTGTTCCAGATACGGTAGCTAAATCAATACCAAGGTCCGCTGCAATCTTACGTGCCAACGGAGTTGCCTTAGGTTGAGCACCCTTAAAGTTCTCAACGTCATCAGCATGAACACGACCTTTTGCTCCAGTTCCTGGAACTTGAGCGAGGTCAATCCCCAACTCACGCGCTACTTTACGTGCTTTAGGTGTTGCACGTACTTTGCCACCTTCGTGTACGACAGGGGCTTGGGCTTGTGCTGCCACTACAGGTGCTTCCACAGTAGCAACTTCTTCAACTTGCGGAGCAGCTTCTGCAGCCGGTGCGCTCGCAGCATTATCAGCCACAACTTCACCCTCTGCTCCAATATAACCGATAACTTCAGTAACTGGTACTGTTTCACCAGCTTGACGGGTAATCTTCAAAAGAACACCAGAATCTTCTGCTTCAAGTTCCATGTTCGTTTTATCTGACATGATTTCAAGAAGGATATCCCCCTCATTAACCACATCACCCTCTTGTTTCTTCCACTCGATGATTTCGCCTTCCTGCATGTCCACACCAAGCTTTGGCATAATAATCTCAAAAGCCATATTTTATGATACTAAGAACGCTAAAATGCGACAGAGTTTTAGGAGTTTTACATTTAGTGTGCTTGCACACAAATAAAACTATCTAAATTCCGAAGCATTTCGTTTGAGTTCAAATCAACTCAAACGCTTTAACGCCCCCTCCTTTCTACTTTAAATTATATTTTCCGATACTCTCACAGTTAAATCAAGAAACACATTTTACTAGCGAGACATATCACTTAACCGTCGCTAGAAAGTTAGTTTCCTTTATTGGCCATCTTGATAATAGCAGCCTTAATCTTTTCAACATCTGGAAGAACCGCTTGTTCCAAGACACGCGCATAAGGTACAGGCACATCTTCACTTGCTAAACGTACAATTGGGTGGTCAAGGTAATCAAATGCTTCACTTTCAGTAACCATAGCAGCAATCTCACCGATGAACCCACCAGTCTTATATGCATCATTGACCAGCATCAGTTTACCAGTCTTCTTAACTGACTCGAAAATCAATTCCTTATCAAGTGGGATAAGCGTACGTGGGTCAACGACCTCAACGTTAATACCTTGTTCAGCCACTTCTTCAGCAGCCTTAAGAACACGTTCCAACATACGACCATATGTGACAATAGTAAGGTCAGTCCCTTCACGCTTGATTTCACCTTTTCCAAGTGGAATGTAGAAATCAGGATCTTGAGTCACTTCCTCTTTCTTACCGTAAAGTGCTTTTGGTTCCATGAAGATAACAATGTTATTGTCTTGAATAGCAGATTTCAAAAGACCTTTTGCATCGTTAGCATTACCTGGAGCAACCACTTTAATCCCTGGAATGTGAGTCAACCATGACTCAAGAGATTGTGAGTGCTGTGCCGCAGAACCAATCCCTGAACCAGATGCCACACGGAAGGTTACAGGAGTCTTCAAACCACCACCAAACATGTAGTTGTTTTTTGCACCATTATTAACGATAGCATCAAGGGCAATCGTGATGAAGTCCATGAAAGTCAAGTCAACGATTGGACGAAGACCTGTGATGGCAGATCCAACAGCTGCACCAGCGATAGCTGCCTCTGAAATTGGTGTATCTTTAACACGTTTTTCACCAAATTCTGCCAACATCCCAACTGATGTACCGAAGTCACCACCATAGATACCAACATCTTCACCCATAAGGAAGATGTTTTCGTCTTTACGCATCTCCTCGCTCATAGCAAGGTTTACTGCCTCACGCAAGGCCATCAATTTTGTTTCACTCATACTTGTATTCCTCAACCTTTCTCTTTAGTCTACCCATACATCTTCAAAGGCAACTGAAAGTTCTGGATCTGGGCTATTTTGGGCGAACTCATAAGCTGCATCAACCTCTGCCTTAACTTGGCTTTGGATAGCATCTAACTCTTCAGCGCTTGCGATATTTTCAGAAACGAGATAGTCACGGTATTTAATAATTGGGTCGTTATTGTTCTTCCACTCGTCAACTTCTTCCTTAGTACGGTAAACACCCGCATCGGCAGTTGAGTGACCGAACCAACGGTAAGATTCTACCTCAACAATAGCAGGACCGTTGCCACCACGGACATGCTCAACAGCCTTGCCCATTGTTTCATAGACTGCCAAAACATCGTTACCATCTTCACAGTAGAAACCAGGAATACCATAAGCTTCCGCACGTGTATAAAGGTGAGGTGTGTTTGTAGCTTTATGAATATCCATTGAGATACCATAACGGTTATTGATGATAAAGAAGATAACCGGCAATTTCCAAGTAGCTGCCATATTGACTGACTCATGGAATGAGCCTTCATTAGTTGCACCATCTCCTGAAAAGGCCACAACAATATTTCCTGTTTCTTTGTATTGCTGAGTGAGAGCTGCACCTACGGCAAGAGCATAACCACCACCAACAATACCGTTAGTTCCGTAGTTACCTTTTTCAAAGTCAGCCAAGTGCATAGAACCACCACGGCCCTTAGAAACACCTGTCGCCTTACCTGCAAGCTCCGCCATCATTTTATTCAAATCCATGTCTTGGGCAATAGATTGTCCGTGACCACGGTGATTTGAAAAGAAGATATCGTCATAGCTCAAGTGTTGAACAGCCCCAACGTTGGCTGCTTCCTCACCAACTGAAAAGTGAGTCATTCCTTGAACAAAACCACGACGAACCAATTTATTAATACGTGAATCAAATTCACGAATACGTTCCATTTTAGTGAACATCTCAAGATGTGTCTCTTTAGAAAGTTTTACCATATCGATCTCCTCTATCGAAATTTTTCTATACATCTAGGATAGGTTAAAAAAACTTAATGGGCAAGAAATATGCTTGAAAAATGAAAAGCCTTACATCCTTATCACTTATAGGCAATTCGTATGCTCTTTTTGTTTGCGATATGGTATAATAGCATGATTATATAGATTTTACCCGAATAGGAGAATATTTGATATTGAGTGATGTCATAATTCACGGGCTTACGGCATGTATAGCTTTTATTTTACAAATTATTATCTTCAAGGTGACCACGCAAAGGCCTCTTAGGTACTGGATTATTATTTTAGCTGGTATAGCAATTTTTGCCTCTAGTTATTTGGGCATTTTGTATCCAAAATCCGGTTTTATTGCACTTGTACTCTTTCTAGCTGCCAAATCCTACAAAAATCTAAGACATACCATTTTGGAGACTTTCTTCATACCTTTCACCTTTGCCTTAACGGTAAGATTGGTCATTTTCCTGATTATTCCAATTTTTTTCCCTGCAGTCTTGGATTACTATTTTGCTGGTCCCTTTATTCTCTTTCTTGCTTTTTTACTTTGGTTTGCACAAAGTGCCCTTCTTCAGGTGGACTACTCTCGAATGATGCAAATTGATAAAGCAAGACCATGGTACAGGTCAACGTCTGTCGCTCTTTGTAGCTTAGCCTTTATTTACTTTGCTTCTGAACTCGTTTCAACAGACATTCACTTTACCATTGCCTTTCTTATCATTACGGCTCTGATTCTATCTAAGCAGGTTAATCTCTATAGAAAAGACCTCAATGCTCAAACACAAGCAGCCCAAGAGGAACATTCTCACCTTCTTCAAAAATCAAGTCAGAACATCAATACCTGGTACCAGAAAAAGACTAGCCAAGAGCTCTTCATCAAAGACGAAGCTGAAAACCTCTACGATATCATCCGTTTTCAACAAAATGAGGAAGCTCAGGAGTTAATTGACTACTTGCTGACACCGAATCCGCTAGATAAGAAGATTGATCATTTTTATCGAGACAAACTAGAAAATATTAAACTGCCAGATTTACAGGTACTCTTTGAAGCTAAATTTCTAAAGGCAAAAGAACTGGATGTTTGGGTTAGTATGGAGGTCCCAGAACCTATTACCGTCTATCCTATTTATCCTTTAGACTGGGTATATGTCCTATCAACTATCTTGGATCATGTCATTGACCAAGCACAAGATAGTGAACAGAAATACCTTAGCTATGCTTATTTTAAGGATGAGGATAGTCAACACTTTGTCGTTGAAAGTTCAAGCACTAAAGAAGATTCAGCTATTACATCTGATTTCTCTGATCCTGAACTAAAACGCGTCAATACTATTCTATCTACTTATCCAAACGTTAACATTGTTTCAAATACACGTGCTGGGATTTATCGCTTACAAATTGAAATTGACATGACTAAAGGAGGTTACAATGATTACTAATATTATCAATCCTCTCTTACAGGCCATTAGTTTCATTTCTATTTGGTACCTCTACCAGACTATGTCTAAGATTAAGCCACTACGAGGACACCTTTTACTTCTATTTTTGTCCTATTTAGCTGCAGCGTCCTATTTTAGTCTCGTAAAAATCGTTGTGGACCCGCTTTTCTTCCTTGTTGCCGATTTGGCCCTTGTCAAAGAGCGTTCTTTCTATCATCGATTGCTTTACGCTTTTTATCCAACTATCCTTTTTGATATGGCAACACGACTACTTTCAATTGTCATTATCCCTCACGTCTTACATATCAAAGGTGATGTTACCCTCAACACTAACTTACATATCTTGACCTACATCTTAGCACCATTAATCATTTACCTAATGCTTAAAATCTTCGCTGTAGACCTAAATCAGATGAGTAGTCTTGACGAAGCTTGGGCTAGACGTAACTGGTTGCGAAGCACTGCCTTCCTAGCTGTCTATTATGTCTTCTTTACTGTTATCCATGGTCTTAACAGTATTCTTCCAACAGCAAATGACCCTAAAAATTTATTTGAAATAGTTTTCAAGGTCAGTCCTAATAGTTCTGTTATCTTAGTTCTCTATATTGCCCTACTACTATGGGATTTTTACAATTGGAACCAGGCTGTCCACCAACAATCTATCGATAGACTGAACAAAGAACGTCATAAATTGTTGGGTACTATGACTAACTATAGCAAATCCTTTATCCAGATTATTATGCAAAAGCAAACGTCTTTCGACTTATTCAAGAAAAATCTCAAGGACGTTTCTCTTGCCTTGGAAAATGAAGATACTGCCAAAGCTACTAGTCTACTTGAGATTTATAAAACGGACAATGCTAGCATTGGTAATCCAGAGACTCAAGAAAACTTGGATAGGCTTAGCAATCCAATAATATCTAGTTTCCTCTCTAACCGCATTTTAGAAATGCGAGCTGCTCATATTGATATTGCTATAAACATCAGTCCTCAGTTTGGTGAGATTCCTTTATCTGACCTCGATTTATATCAACTGCTCCAAGCTTCGGAAAGAGCGATATTTAAACTACTTCGTCCTGATGTCAAGGTCAATAGTAGTTACCTTCAACTAGATTACTCACAACTCCTTGTTGTTGAATTACCAGTTTTGGCTGATAAGGTTAGCAAAGATAAAGAACTGAATGATTTAGTAAAGAGTTTGCCAAATGTTGACTATCGTATCGGTTTACATGCAGGTTATCTGACTCAAATTATTGAAATCTTTGAACCTGGTTATTAAGATCATATTTAAAAAGAGCCAGTGGCTCTTTTTTTGTTACTTTATATCTCTTCTCACTAAAAATTCCTAACAGTTTAGAATGAAAGGAATTATTCGCCAAACAAAAAGACACCCAAGATCATATAGACTGAGTGTCTCTATTGATAGTAAACTCCAACTAGCGTAGCTTAGAAGGCGCCACCACCGCCTCCTCCGCCACCACCAGAGAAGCCACCGCCTCCAAAGCCGCCACTACCACTATTTGAATTGATAGAAAAGCTACTTACGGTATCTGAGGCAGAAACATAAGATTCTAGATAATTGACATTATTCAGCATAATAAATGGTGTCGCAGAATAAGTAAACTCATCTAGAGATGGATTACTGAGGTGAATGTTGTATCGTTTTAGCACATCACTAACTTTTTTCGCCTGTCCATAGAGTGTCGCATAAACCAAGATACGATTCCATAGGATAACAGATTCTAATTCTGACTCTTTAAAGCTAGGAATACTCTGAATCATATTTTTAAAGCTATGCCACTGGTAATAGGTTGAAATTTGAGTTGCATCAAGACATCTCTGACGACGTCTTTTCACCAAGAACCAGAATAAAACGGTAAGTCCTGCTATAGGTAGGAGACCAAGAATATAGTAAAAACCTAGTCCTGATCCAAAGGCAGCAAATAAGAACAAAGTTGAAAGTATACAAAGCATCATTGAAAGTGCCAAAGCTGCTACTCCCAATATGTTAAATGTCTTTTCTTTCGCACTAAAATCTCTATAAATTTTAGGAAGTCCTAGCGCAAACTCCTCTTTTTCAACGCCTTTGGCTACTTGATAGCCGTCATTAGAGAATTGATATTTGACACGTTTTCCCTGAGAACGAATAGTTTCTCGCTCATAGCTTGTTCTAGCACTCTTGAATTGTTTTTCTAGAGCATCTTTATCAAGATAATAGCGCGAGAACATTTCACTATCTCTAATTTCCATGCGACCATCAAACAACATATCTAAGAATGCCCCTTCAAACGAAGAGAGACCTTCCTTTTCAATACGTGTCAGAATATTACTATCACCTTCTCGCCTAAAAGTGAGATAACCTCTATCAATCAAATCGAGGATGGTAGCTTGCACCATATATTTGAACTTCAAAGGACCCGTTTCTTCTTTTAGCCCCGTTTTATCGAAAGACTGATTATAAACATTCTTAGCTAAGATCAAAGGTGCTAAATCTTGAGGGGCTTCATAAAGACGTGCATCTCGAGGGAAAGAAGGTGTCCTCGTACTATAAAGAACAATAAGGTAACAGAAAATACCAATAAGAACAAAGCTTAAAATTACAAGTGGCACAATGACATAAAAAATGCGTCGGTAGTTTTCTTTAGACTTTTTGATATCTCTTTCTTTTTTAAAAAACTCTGCCTCATTTGTCTTATGTAATAAATAAGCCTGATTATTTTCCCGTAAAGTACTGGTCATCGGCCAGTAGGCATGTAATTCCAATTTACCTGATGATGGTAAATTGTCTACATGAACCTGATAACCTGTAGCAGTACGTTTAACCTGTGGGTCTTTTCCAAAATAGCCAGTGTGGGCGTAAAGCTCTCCTTGACTTGCATCTAGACCATCAACTGTGAAATCAACCTGTCCAAATCCTTTATCCCAATCAGAGATTGGAAACCAATTTAAAACTGCAATATCTGAATATAGATTCAACAACTGTTGGATTTGCCAAGTAACTTTGAGGACAACCCTATCACCATCTGAACCTGAATTATAAACTTTGAGTTTAACACCATCATAAGAGTCTGTTTTTTCAACTGTAATATCTGTTTTTTCTTTCCCATTTACGGTTGCTGAAACCTTGGGATCATCCATAATAGAATAACCACCAATTTTCCCCAAGGTTACATACTGACCTTTATAGTCACTATCAAAATCATAAGTCACTTCCTGAGTAAACGTCGCATTACCATCATCATGTATAGAAAGGTGACCAACATAGGAAGGTAGACTATACTCTACCTCATCCTCGTCAGCTTGAACGTGTTGCAAAGAAAGTGGCAGAAAACAGGCTAACAAAACAGTTAAAGCAAGGTATTTAACAAGACCTTTCAGTATCTTTTTCATCATTTTGCTCCTTTAAGGACTAAAAAAGCAGGTGCAACACCAAGTGTCTCGATGTGCCCTGCTCTGATCTGCTATTTAGGCTTGATAAACAATCTCACCGTCACAGATAGTGTATTTAACACTGCCCGTAAGTTCTTCGCCTACAAATGGTGAATTGGCTGCTTTAGACTTAAAGTCTGCTGTGACCTGACGTTTTTCCTTGTCTGCAAAAATCACAAGGTCAGCGGGTCCATTTTCAGCCAAATAACCAGCATCGAAGCCATAAAGATCAGATGGGTTGCTAGTCATTACTTTCAAGAGTTCCGTCAAGCTTAAGTGTCCTGCTTCAACCAAGTAGGTCAATCCAAGAGATAGAGAGGTTTCAAGACCAGTCATTCCTGATGGTGCTTTAGTCACATCATCGACATTCTTTTCATCGGCATGGTGTGGCGCGTGGTCTGTGGCAATGACTGAGATGACTCCAGATTTCAACCCTTCGATGACGGCCTGACGGTCAGATTCCAAACGAAGTGGTGGGTTCATCTTGGCATTAGCACCTTTTGAGAGCAAGAGGTCTTCTGTCTTAGAGAAATGTTGTGGTGCCACTTCGGCTGTAACTTGTGCTCCAAGTTTTTGAGCAAATTCAACCACTTTTACAGATTCAGCTTTTGACAAGTGTTGAATATGAACATGGGCTTGTGTATCATAAGAAATCATGACATCACGCGCAATCATACTGTACTCAGCTACACCTGTTGCCCCACAAATATGGAATTCTTTTTTAGCAATATTTTCATTGAAACCGAGAATACCATTTAAATCAGGATCCTCCTCGTGAAGGCTGATAAAGGTATTATTCTCCTTAGCTAGCTCCATGGCTTTTTTGACAATACCAGCATTGGTCAATGGAATACCATCATCTGAGAATCCGACAGCACCGGCTTCAAGCAAACCCTTGAAATCAGTGATGTTTTCACCATCAAAATTCTTAGTAATAGTCGCAACAGACTTAACATGGATATTTTCCTTAGCTGCCGAAGTCAAGACCTCCTCCAAGGTTTCCTTATCTGAAATCGTTGGATTAGTGTTAGCCATCATTACAACTGTTGTAAAACCACCCGCAGCCGCTGCCAAGGCACCAGTATGAATGTCTTCCTTATGAGTTTGACCTGGCTCACGGAAGTGAACATGGATATCCACCAAGCCAGGAGCAACCACAAGACCAGTCGCATCAATGACTTGAGCATCTCCAGCTTCGATATTTTCAGCAATCTTAACGACTTTTTTACCATCAACAAGAACATCAGCTTGCGTATCCAAACCAGACTTAGGGTCTACAACACGACCATTTTTAATCAGTAACATAATCTTCCAACTTTCTATTTTACTTCAACCAATCAATTGGGGATTGGCCTTGGGATACAAGGTAGGCATTGGCTTTTGAAAATGGCTTGCTGCCAAAAAAACCACGATAGGCCGACAAGGGACTCGGATGGGCACTCTCAATAATGGCATGTTTAGAATTAGTCACTAGCGCCTTCTTCTTACGAGCATAGCCACCCCAAAGTATAAAGACAACAGGAGTATCCTTTTGATTGAGAACCTTAATCACAGCATCTGTAAAAGGTTCCCAAACCTGACCAGCATGCCCATTTGCTTGACCTGCTGGAACTGTTAGACAGGCATTAAGCAAAAGCACCCCCTGCTCTGCCCACGACGTTAAATCATGAAAGGATCTAGGACCTAAATCTTCCTCTAATTCCTTGAGAATATTTTTCAAAGACGGGGGAGCTGGAAGGCTATCAGGTACCGAGAAGGAAAGTCCCTGTGCTTGATGAGGCCCATGATAAGGGTCCTGACCAAGGATTACCACCCGCACTTCTTCAAACGGAGTCTCCAACAAGGCATTAAAAACCTTGTCACGCGGCGGATAAACCGTCCCCTGGCTATAAACCTGGTCCATAAACTGATTTATCTTTGAAAAATAATGGTCAGGCAGCTCCTCTTTCAGAAGCTTGTGCCATGTCGAATGTTCCATAAAAACCTCTTTTTAGACTGTTTTACACCCTAAATTATACCATAATTTGTAGGGAATATTCGGAAAATACTGAAAAAGCACCATGATTACGAAGCATTTCCTATCAAGTTTTAAAAATACATTACTCCACAAGTTTAAAGGGCTTACAACCTTTAACTCGTTATAGTTTTATGCTATAATTTAAACTTGTATTTTAACAGAAAAGGTAACCCTATGACTACGTATGAAAATTTAAGAGCAGCCAGACGAGGTCCCATTGTCAGCATCGCTGCCTACCTTCTTCTTACCATTGCAAAACTTCTAGCTGGACACTTTTTAAATTCTAGCTCTTTGATTGCCGATGGTTTCAATAACTTGTCAGATATTTTAGGGAACGTGGCCCTACTCATTGGATTGCACCTAGCTAGTCAACCAGCTGATGCAGATCATAGGTTTGGTCATTGGAAGATTGAAGACTTATCAAGCCTAGTCACTTCCTTTATCATGTTCGTGGTAGGTTTCCAGGTCCTCATTCAAACAGTCCGAAAGATTTTTCTAAGAGAGGAAACAGTGGTTGATCCACTTGGTGCCACTGTTGGTATCCTATCTGCTATGGTCATGTGTGGCGTTTACTTTTACAATAAAAGACTTGCTAAAAAGCTGAAATCCAGTGCTCTGATTGCTGCGGCCAAGGACAATCTCTCCGATGCTGTAACTTCTATTGGTACCTCAGTCGCTATCGTTGCAGCATCCTTCAACCTGACGATTATCGACTATATTACTGCCATTATCATTACCTTCTTCATTCTAAAGACAGCCTATGATATTTTCATGGAAGCAACCTTTAGTTTGTCAGACGGTTTCGATGAGAGAAACCTCAAGGCCTATGAAAAAGCCATTCTTGAGATTCCAAAAGTCACTAAGGTTAAAAAGCAACGTGGCCGTTCCTATGGTAGCAACGTCTATCTTGATATGGTGGTTGAAATGAATCCTGACCTCTCTGTTTACGAGAGTCATGCCATTACTGAACAAATTGAAGAGGTTCTCAGCAAGCGTTTCTCTGTCTATGACACTGATGTCCATGTAGAACCAGCTGCTATTCCCGAAGATGAAATTTATGGCAATGTCCTTCACAAACTCTCTCGCAATGAAAAGATTATTCTGTCAAAAATTCCTGACTATGAAAATCTCTTAGCACCAGATTTCTACTTAATCGATGAAAATGGTCACCACTACAATCGTGAAGAAGTCATTGCCAATCACCAACCACTTCTCAATAATTTTGACAGCTTCAAGATGACATCTGTTAGTCAAAAAACGAAATTAATTAGTTATGAGTTGGGAGGAAATTTCCACACTAGTATCTGGCGTCGAAATGAAACCTGGTTCATGATTTACCACCAAGTCACAAGGATAAAAGATGAAAAGTAACGAGCAAGCAAGCTCGTTTTTTTCTGCTTTCAAATAGATTTTGTGTAACATTCAATCGATTCTAAAAATTACATTAAAATGCCGAATGTTAGGAAAACTCTAACTTTTATATGTTATAATGAAGGTGTTTGTCACTACTGAATTTAGGGTTTTGACAGGCAAATGTTATTAATAGATAGAAATAGGTTCTGCCAGATACAGAACCCCATAGATATTAAAGGAGACACATTGTGAAAAAGAAAATTGTTGCCGTCCTTTTAGCAGCTTGTCTAGCCCTAGCACCGAGTTTGTCTAGTGCAGACGAATTGATGGATATCACACGCGCTGCTGGTTATACTGAAGCCACTGAGGCCTATCGCCCCAAATCAACCCTCTTAATTGATGGCAATACCGGAGATGTCCTCTGGGAAGAAAATGCTGACGAGGTGCGTGACCCTGCTTCTATGTCTAAGGCCATGACACTTTATTTGGTCTTTGAAGCTATGTCTAAAGGAGAGATTTCTGAAGATACTGTTATCACAGCTACTCCAACCGACCAAGCTATTGCCGATATTTACGAAATTTCCAACAACAAGATTGTTGCGGGTGTTGATTATACCGTTTCAGAACTCATCACTATGACGGCGGTTCCATCCTCTAACGTTACAACCGTGATGCTGGCCAACTACTTGACCAATAATGATCCTGATAAATGGCTAGACATGATGAATGAAAAGTCTAAAGAGCTAGGGATGACCAATACCAAATGGTTCAACGCTTCTGGTGCCGTTGCTGTTGCCTTCAAAGGTTACTACAGTCCTCAACGTTATGATAACAACCAAACCAACCAAACAACTGCGCGTGATTTGGCTATCATGACCTATAACTTCATCAAGAAATACCCAGAAATTCTCAAGTACACTAGCAAACCTGTTGTCACAGTTAAAAAGGGAACACCTTACGAGGAAACCTTCGAAACTTATAACTACTCTATTCCAGGAGCTAAATACGGAATTGATGGGGTTGATGGGTTGAAGACAGGATCAAGCCCAGAAGGTGCCTTCAACTATATTGATACTATCAAGCGTGGTGATCAACGTATGATTGCTGTCATCATGGGTTCTGGTGATTGGTCTGACCAAACAGGTGAAGAAATCCGTCATACCTTTGGTAATGCCCTCGTTGAGAAAATGTATAAAGACTTCTCTTACAAGAAAGTTCTTAGCAAGGGTGAACAAGAAATCGACGGTAAAAAGTACACTGTCGAAAAAGATGTCTACGCCACAGTCAAAAAAGGCAAAGACCCTAAAATCTCTGTTAAAGATGATCACATTGTCATTGATAATGGTCTGAAGACAGTATCACCTAATATCAAGGCTACTTCTGTTAAGGCTACAAAAGTTAAGGGATGGTTCGATTTTGGAAGTAACCAAAAAGATAAAAAGGCTACTAAAGCAACGAATAATGGCCAACTCCCAGTTTATTTCTGGTTGATATGCCTTATCCCAGTTGGTCTCCTCTACTTGATTTACCTTAATGAAAAAGGACGTCGTCAAAGAGTCAAAGAACGTCGACAAGCAAGACAAATCAATAAATAAAAGAAAGCGTGTCCATGACACGTTTTTTTATACTCTATTCAAGGAAGTCCCCCAAGAATACTGATAAAACCACCCAAAACTATGCGATAATAGTCAAGTATGACTTTTTTTACAAACAAATAACAAAAATAGATTAAAGGATGCTTTTTGAAAGAGCATAAAAACGTTGTTACTAAGGAGATTATTTTGAAAAAGAAATTGTTAGGACTCTTCCTGGTAGCTAGTCTGGCTTTAGCTCCCAGTCTGTCGTCCGCTGACCAACTGGTAGATATTGCACAAAAAGCGGGCTACAAGGAAGCCACCGAGACCTATCGACCTAAATCATCACTTTTGATTGATGCCAATACTGGTGATATCCTTTGGCAAGATAACATTGATGAAGTACGTGACCCCGCTTCCATGAGTAAGGCCATGTCTCTCTACTTGGTTTTTGATGCTTTGTCAAAGGGAGAAATCAAAGAAGACACCGTGATTACAGCCAAACCAACCGATGAGGCTATTGCTAATATCTACGAAATCTCAAACAACAAGATTGTTTCTGGAGTTAAATACACGGTTTCAGAACTTATCACTATGACAGCTGTTCCCTCTTCAAATGCGGCGACAGTCATGCTTGCCAACTATCTCAGTGATAATGACCCTGACAAGTGGATTGATCGTATGAACGAGAAGTCTAAAGAGCTCGGCATGACAAATACCAAATGGTACAATGCCTCTGGAGCTGGTGCGGCATCTTACAAAGGCTACTACACGCCTAAACGTTATGACAATAACCACTCTAACCAGACGACAGCCCGTGATTTGTCTATCATGGCCTATAACCTTATCAAACATCACCCTGAAATCCTTAAATACACTAGCCAACAGACAGTAACTGTCAAAAAAGGAACACCGTACGAGGAAACCTTTGAAAATTACAACTACTCCTTGCCTGGTGCTGATTATGGCCTCAAAGGAGTCGATGGCTTAAAAACAGGCTCAAGTCCTCGAGGAGATTACAACTACATCTCTACATGTAAGCGTG
Organism: Streptococcus sp. 27098_8_74; assembly: GCF_041431705.1. Classification (NCBI taxonomy): domain Bacteria; kingdom Bacillati; phylum Bacillota; class Bacilli; order Lactobacillales; family Streptococcaceae; genus Streptococcus; species Streptococcus sp. 27098_8_74. The sequence continues at coordinate 73,689 of NZ_JAPVYF010000002.1, read as the reverse complement.
GTAATCAGCGTGTCATTTCAGTTATCTTAGGCGTTGGAAATTGGGAAGATGAAAGTAGCGAAAAAATCCGCCATGCCTTCGGTAACTCCCTTATTGAGAAAATGTTTAAAGACTATTCCTACAAGAAAGTACTAAGTAAGGGCAAACAAAAGATTGATGGTAAAAAATACGATGTCCAAAAAGATGTTTATGCCACAGTCAAAAAAGGACAAGAACCTAAGATTAGTGTTAAAGATGATTATGTCCTTGTTGATAATGGCTTAAAAACAGTGTCACCTAAAATTAAAGCAAGTACTGTCAAGGCGAATAAAACTGGCTTCTTTCTCTTTTCAGGAGGTCAAAAAGAGAAACAAACGAACAGTAAGCATAACTTTATCAAACATTTTGCCTTGTTCTGCTTCCTCCTATTACCACTTTACGTAATCTACTTGATTTTTATCAATGAGAAAAAGCGTCGTCAAAAAGTCAAAGAACGCCGTCAAGCTCGACAAATGAATAACTAAAAGAACGTGCTCAACCGAGCACGTTTTTAGTTGTCTCCAAGAAATGTTTTGAGATTAGACATATCATTACGCATTTGATCCAATCCTTCTTGATAAATGGCTTCAAACTTTTCAGGATCCTTCTCCAAACGACTAACTTCAAGTGCGTGTTCTGGACGGATAGCATAAAGATTTCCAGTTTTTTCCAAAGCCTCTATCTTTTCAATACTCTTATTGTAGTGGATGTGGCGATTCGAAGCCACTTGGACAAATTCAGGATACTTGCGGTAAAAGAGCTTGTAGATTCGCTTACTCGTTTTAGATGGCTGTTTACGGTAGCCTTTAGGACGTGTCAAAACTACAATGAGTTTGTCAAAACCCAAATTTTCCATAAAATCAATAGGGAGACTATCAGACAGACCACCATCCATGTAGCGTTTACTCTTGTACTCGACAATTTCAGAAACCAGAGGTAGGGCGGAACTTGCACGAAGGGCTTCCATTTGCTCAAAGACATGGTCAATCTTGATATAGTCTGGTTTTCCGGTCTCAATATCTGTAGTGACCACATAGAAGGGAACACCTGAATCAGCAAAGGCCTCCTGATCAAAAACATCCAACTCCATGGGAACCTTATAATAGGAGAATTCCTTATTAACGAAGTTACCTGTTGTCAGCCATGACCAGAAACTCATATAACGACGGTCTCCCATAAAACGCTTGTTGTAGCGAAGGGCTCTTTGGGGCTGGTTAGAAAGGTAATTAACACCAAAAAGTGCTCCAGCCGATACCGAAACAACGCCATCCACCTTAATTCCAGCTTCTAAAAAGGCATCTAATACACCAGCCGTATATAAGCCACGCATCCCCCCGCCTTCGAGGACTAAGCCAACTTTCATTCTAAAATCTCCTTTATGATTGGTTCCGCAAGGACTTGATAACCTTGTGGACTCAAGTGCAAACCATCCGTTGTATAGTTGTCATTTAACTGTCCCATGTTATCAGTAAGGTAATCAAAAAGATCGACATAGGTCACACCGGGGAGGACAGCTAATTGTTGATTTAGCTCACGTACAGTCGTATTATTTCGAATCTTAACCTTAGAAGCATACTGTGATTCTTCACTAACTGGAAAGACACTCAGCAAATAGACCTCAGTAAAGAGGGATTCCTGACGAACTGTCATGATAATATCGGAAATACGAGTGACAATATCTCGAATAGGGTAACCTCTTCCGATGTCGTTAATGCCAATCAAGAGCACCAATTTACTTGGTTCCAAATCTAAGACCTGCTCTTTAAGGTGTTCTAAAAGCCAAACCGAGTCTGTTCCTGCAATCCCACGGTTAACAAGGGGAAACTCTCGACCCAAATATTTTTTCAATGCAAAAAACTCCGTGATGGAGTCCCCTGCAAAAACGATTTGGCTTTTGTCTAACTTTTGATTTTCATTCACAAATTTGGCTAAACGCTCTTCTTGATAAGCCACAAGCTCAGGCCTAGTTGTTTCAATCATACTTTATCCTTTTTTCTTAAATATTATACGCACTACTGTGATTAAAGCTAGAAAAGTTCCAAGTCCAAGAAATAGCCAGGCAAGATTTTCAAAACCTGATTTATTAGCCAAAAGGGCACCGGAAAGTAGAAATCCCAATGACAATAAGGCTAAAACCAGATTATTTAATACTTTCTCAAAAACTTTAATTCGACCCGAAAAGTTAATAAAATCATGGTTCACCACAATTCGTCCGTTTAAAATTTGCTCCAAGAGCTGATGCAGACGACGTGGAATGTTCTTCCCATTGCGAATCAGATAAAAGAGTTCAATCAGGATACTCTCTTTATTCAGGGCCTGCTTAAGCATATCAGGTCCCATATTTTCTAGGAAGTAATCCTTGGCCAGGGTCATAAGATCCATATTTGGCGCTAACTCTCGGAAAATCCCCTCAATTTGAAGCGAAGCCTTCTCCAAAATGGTAATTTGAGAAGAGGCTTTAAGATGATTTTTCTGGAAAATAGCCATCAAATCCTGCAGCAAATCTGTTATAGAGAGACTTCCCAAGTCAATACCAGAATAACGACCTAACATTTGCTCTACATCTTGACTTAGAACTGCACGATTAAAACCATTATCAAATTGTGTAACGGACAAGATGGCCTTGGTCATACCATCAACATCTTGTGCGGTAAAACTGTACAGGATGTCATTTAAGGACGCACGCATCCCCACTTCCAACTCCCCCATAATTCCAAAATCAATGAAATAAATCTTGCCATCACGTACCAACAGATTTCCAGGATGGGGGTCACCATGAAAATAGCCATCTTTGAAGACTTGCTTGATAAATGACAGCATAAGTTTCTTGCCCACATCTTCTAAGTCATAGCCAGCCTCAATCAGTTGGCTGTAGTGATTAAGCGGAATCCCATTGATATACTCTTCAACTATGAGGTGAGGTGTCGTGAAGGTATCATAGACCTCGGGGACACCTAGACAAGCAACAGCCCTGTTATTGGCCTTAAAGCACTTCATGGCCTCTGCTTCATTCCTGAAATCTAGTTCCTTAATTAAGGTTTCACGCAGATTTTCCAAAACCTCCTGAACATCGACCATGGGGATAAAATGCTTTGGTATGTGCCGTGCAAGCTTAATGAGAAGCTGAATATCTTCCTTAACGACCTCATCAATACCAGGTCTCTGGATTTTTACAATCACTTCCTGACCAAACAATAATCTAGCTCTATGGGTCTGAGCGACAGAACCAGAAGCTAAGGGCTCTTCCGAAAAATCAAGGAAACTGTCAGAAAGCTCATTAGGTAATTCTCGCCTAATGGCAGTCATGACTTCCTCTTTATTCAAGGGAGGAACCGAGCTCTGGAGCTTTGATAATTCTTTGATATAGTTTTCTGGCAAAAGGTCAGAGCGCGTGGATAAGATTTGACCAATTTTAACAAAACTAGGTCCTAATTGCTCAAAGGCTTGGCGTAGCTTGACAGGTGTTGTCTGTTGGTCTTGAGGAAGATGCTTTTCACGATAAGAAAGGAGACCAACTGACGAGAAAACCTTCAACACATGTCTCAATCGTTTACTAGCCATTTTAGACTCCTTACATTTTATTTATTTTGACTGAGCAAAGCGTCAAGTTTTTCTTCAAGACGTTTCACATCATCCTTAGTCGCATACTCAACTGAAGATTTCTTAGCATCAAGCTTCGCTAAAAATTCTTGAGCTTCTTCCTTACTTTGACGTTTGAGCTCTTGTTCCAGTTCCTTACCTTCTTCAACAGTCAAACGCCCCTTTTCAACCAACTCTTTGACAAAGCTATCGGCCTTATCAACTGTCATAGCAGTCAACCCGATTCCAGCTAAGAGAACTTTTTTCAAATCATTCATTATCGTTACCTCCATCTAAGTAGGAAAAGCAAAGAGATAGACTCGCTACTTCTTCGGAAAATATAAGAACGCTTTCACACTTTTATTCTACCACTTTTTCAGAAAATATGTGGAATAACATAAACAAAGTTATTGTGTATTGAAATACTTTATTTTTACTCATAGAAACAGAAACCCAGATATATCAATGTTGTACTTTAATACTAAAAAGAATCTCAAATATTTTTGAGATTCTTAGCCATATTCTATTTGTAAAGGGCTTCACCATTACTTTCGATAACAGACTTATACCAAACAAATGATTTTTTCTTATAACGAGCCAAGCTACCACTACCATCATCATTGCGATCAACGTAGATGAAACCATAACGTTTACTGAGTTCAGCCGTTGAAGCTGATACCAAATCAATTGGCCCCCATGTCGTATAGCCCCAAAGTTCTACACCATCTTGAAGGGCTTCGCCAACTTGAATCAAGTGTTTTTGAAGGTAATCAATACGATAATCATCTTCAACTGTTGGACCATCTGGGCCATCAACAAGAACATCCTTGGCACCTAAACCATTTTCGACGATAAACAATGGCAACTGATATCGATCATAGAAGTCATTCAAAACTAGTCGAAGACCGATTGGATCAATAGCCCAACCCCATTCAGATTTTTCAAGGTAGGGATTTTCGACACCACCTAAGATGTTGCCTTTTCCAACCTTATAGTCTTGCGGATTGTGTGCTGTTGCCACAGACATATAATATGAGAATGAAATAAAATCAACGGTATTCTTTAAGATTTCTTCATCACCTGGAGCAAATTGTATTTCAATACCATTCTCTTTGAAATAGCGTTTAATATAGTTTGGATATTTCCCACGCGCATGGATATCTGAGAAGAGATAGTTTTGATTTTCAAACTCGTGAACAGCCAACTGATCCAAGGGATTAGCTGTCATTCCATAAGCTGGCATGGCAAGAACCATACAACCAATCTTAAAGTCAGGGTTGATTTCATGACCAATCTTGGTTGCTGAAGCTGACGCGACTAACTCATGGTGGACTGCCTGATAGAGATCCTGTTTAGAGAGCTCTTCCATAGGGGTCGCAATACCACCTGACATGAATGGTGCATGTAAAACAGAGTTCACTTCATTAAAGGTCAACCAATATTTGACCTTATCTTTATAGCGTGTGAAGACTGTACGGACATAGTTTTCATAAAAACCAATCAATTTACGATTTGTCCATCCATTGTATTCACGTGCTAAGTTTAGAGGTGTTTCATAGTGAGACAAGGTTACAAGTGGTTCAATGCCATACTTAGCCAATTCATCAAAGACTTTATCATAGAAAGCAAGCCCAGCTTCATTTGGCTCAGCATCATCACCATTTGGAAAAATACGAGACCAAGCGATTGACATACGAAAGACCTTGAAGCCCATCTCTGCAAAAAGAGCGATATCCTCTTTATAACGGTGATAGAAATCGATACCTTCTAACTTTAAATTATCTGGTGTTGGTTGATCAGTAATCAATGGATTTAAAGCCCCGGGTTCAAAAGGAACACCGCCTTTTGGAGTCACATCTTGCACAGACAAGCCTTTGCCGTCTAGGTTATAGGCTCCTTCAAATTGGTTGGCAGCTGTTGCACCACCCCAGATAAATTCTTTTGGAAATGTGTAAGTCATCTTTTATCTCCTCGTCTTGTTTAATATACTAATAGTATAACACTTAGAAAACGATTACACTTATACTATCTTATTGATATCTGATACTATAGTACGAAAAAAACAGACCCAAGTCTGTTTTAATTAATCATTATTTTCAATAGTATTTGCTGCTTTGGCCTCTTCTCGCCTAACAACATTATCTTTAACAATCTGATAAAGGGTAGCGGCTACTGGCACAGAAACCAACATGCCCAAGATACCACCCAAGGCAGAACCTATGGTGATAGCGAAGATAACCCAAATACCAGGAAGTCCGGTAGAGCCACCAACCACATAAGGATAGATGAGATTTCCTTCAAACTGCTGCAAAATAACCACGTAGGCAATAAACAAAAGTGCCAAGGTCACAGAGTGCGTCATAATCAAGATGGTACCAATCGTCACACCGATATAGGCCCCCACAACTGGAATCATAGCTGAAAAACCAATCAGGATAGAGATAGTCGCAGCGTATGGAAAATCAAAGATACGCATCCCAATATAACACAAGGTTCCCAAGATACAAGCCTCAATCGACTGATAAACAAAGAAATTGCGGAAGCGATTATTGAGAATAGCAACCACATAGTGGAAAGTCTTACCATAACGTCCTAAATAGACATCTACCAAACGATTGACCTGATTCCCAAGTTTCTCCTTCCCAGCCAAGACATAGCAAGAAAAGACGATACTGATAAAGAGATTAATCAAGGTTGATGGTAGACTTGTTAACGAAGTCAAGAAGCCGGTCAAACCATTCATGATTTGTTGAAGCAACTGAGCACTGTAGCTATTGATTAGCTCTCTAACCTGTGTCACACCACCAAGATCTTGAATAATTTTTTGCAAGGACTTGTTTTTAAGCAACCAATTAATCAAATTATTAATAGCTGAACGGTCTTGACTAATCAAGGTATTGATACTGTCAATCAAATCGGGAAGAACAGTGAAGACGACCCAAGTAAAGACCAGACCAATGGTTGCCAATGCAGAGAGCAGAGCAATGGGACGCTTGATTTTAGTGATAAAACCAAATGGAATAAACTTGACCAGTAGCTTCTCATAAAAAGACATCAAGATATTGACCACAAAGGCAATCCCTGCTCCAACCAGGAAGGGCTGACTGGCAACGTAAATTGTGTTACAAATTGAAACAACTGTTTCCCAGTATGTATAGATCAAGAAACAGCTGAAAAAGAGGACAGCCAACCAAATGAACTGATTTTTTGTAAATTTCATAGGAACTCCAAAATTTAAAATACCCTTCCATTATACACTAAGAAAGGGTTTCTTACAATCTTTGATCATAGAAAGCCGCTAAAATTCCACCAACTCTTGATCAGCTATTGGATCTATCAGCTTGACAAAGTGAAAGCTCGATCCATCGTAATCAAAAACTAAGATGGCACAATTGCCTGGACAAGACTGAAAGGCCCGCTCTGGCTCAACGGCATGAAGAAAAGTCATCAAGGCTCCAGCGTGACTAACAGCTAAAATAGATTGGTCAGGATGCTTATCTACTATCTCCTTAGCACTCGCAACAACACGCGCAACGAACTGATCCTGACTTTCCCCACCAAACTGGGCATAGTGGTCACCAAAATGCCCCACAACAGGTGTCTTGGGATGAAGATACTCTGGCTGACCTTCAAAAATACCAAAATGCATTTCTTTTAGCCCCTTAACACGTTGATAATCAGTACGCCCAGTCGCCAATTCAATGGTATCAGAAGCTCTTTCAGTTGTCGTACAATAATACTGATCAAAAGTCATATCATGTTTTTCAAAATAAGCACGGACCTGACGAGCTTGGTCCCGACCTTTTTCGGTCAATGGAGAATCACACCAACCTTGAATCCGATTGAGTGTGTTAAAAAGTGTCTGTCCATGTCGCATTAAATAGAGTCGTGTCATTCTTCGCCTCCAAAGATATACTCTTCTTCTACAGGATTATATACTGAAACCAGTTCAAATTGCCCTTGATCATAGGTAAAATGTAAGATGCAACAATTTTTAAGACCACGAATATCTGGGGCGGGATTTAAAACACGTCTACAAAACTGCAAAATAGATGGTCCATGACTAACTAGCAAGGACTTAGAACCATCGGCCACACTCTCCATGATGGCCCTAATAGTTAACTCCATACGATCCCGAACCTGGGTCGTACTCTCGCCACCAAATTGAACAAAGTAATCACCAAAGCCTTGTCCATCAGGTAAGGTTTTAGGAGTAAGATACTCTGGCTGGCCCTCAAAAGCTCCAAAATCCTGTCCCTTAAGACCTTTAAGTCTTTCATAGTCTGTTCGTCCAGTCACAATTTCTAGGGTATCACTAGCTCTCTCAGAGGTTGAAGTAAAGACATGATCAAAAATTGGCTCCTGCTTGGCTAGATACTGACCAGCCTTTTTAGCCTGTTCGATCCCGACTTCCGTTAAAGGGGCATCGCAGACCCCCTGAAGCCTATGCTGAACATTAAACCGTGTTTGTCCATGCCTCATTAAATAAAATTCTTTCATAATGTTACCTCTAAACCAGAAATCGGATCAATCACCTGAAGAAGCTCCAATTGACCTTGGTTATAATCATAAACACAAACATTACAATTTCCAAAGCCCACTCCTTCAGGAAAGGCCAAGTCCATGAAAATGATTAATCCCCATAAAGCTGCTCCATGACTGACAAATAGGAGATTCTCAGCACCATCTTTTGTGTGTTCTTCTGCTTTCTCTAAGACAGTCTTTAAGACCCTCTGACCGACCTCGCGAATATCTTCACCTCCGTATGGAACCAAGAGATCTTCAAAGGAGCGTGAACCTGGTCGATGTTTGGGGAGGAGGTGCTCTGGTTGAGCTTCAAAAGATCCAAAGTTCATTTCTTTAATTCCCTTGAGTTGGATTACCAAATAGTCAGGCGCCACAATCTTGGCCGTATCAGTCGCTCTCTCTTGCGTAGAGGAGTAGACAGCATCAAAAGAAATACCTTTCTTTGCAAAGTACTCCTTCACTTGTTCTGCCTGCCAAATCCCATTTTCAGTCAAGGGAGAGTCACACCAGCCCTGAACACGCTTTTGTGTATTAAATAGTGTCTCACCATGTCTCATTAAATATAACTTCATTACTCTACCACCCTATCTTTAAACCAATCCTAAATAATCTTCCAAGACAGTCAATACTCCTTGGTCTTTATGATGGGGAGCAATCTGATCAGCCACTTGTAAAATAGCTGGACTGGCATTTTCCATCGCATAAGAGCGGCCAGCCATTTGCAAGAGCTCAAGATCATTGTCTCCATCACCGAAAGCCATGACATTATTTTCAGACAAGTCCCAGTGGTTAAGAAGCTGCTTGAGTCCCCAAGCCTTGTGCATGCCTTTTTGAATGAAGTCAATAGCACCAAAACCACTTGGAACAGCAACTAGATTGCCATCAAAATCACGATTAAAAGCCTGTGACACACGATTAGCCTCTTCAGGACTCAGCAACATGGTAATCTTGATGAAATCATCATCTAAATCCTCCAGCCCATTCAAACGTTGAATGGATGCTTCCATGGCGGCTTGCTCTTCTTCTGTTATCATCTCAGCAAAATTGACCCTAGACCCTTTTAACATATAGGAGCCTTTAGCACCATTAAATATAGTTGACCTATCCAACAAATCATAATTAAAATAGCTTAGCAAGTTTTCAACATCATTTGATGCCATGAACTCCTGACACAGAAGCTTGCCATAGCTAACCACCTGACCACCATTTTCGGCTACAAAATGCAGGCGGTCAAAAGTCTCCGCAAACATCGGTTTAAGGCGACTCATACTATTACCTGAGGCAACAACAAAGTGCATATCACGCGCAGTGATGGCATCCAAAATCTGACTAAAACGCTCCTTATCATAGCTCCCTTTATCGTCTAAAAATGTTCCATCCATATCTGATGCAATCACCTTAATGGTCATAAAGCACCTCCTTGACTAACTTATCCCTATTATAACCCTTTTGGAAAACGCTTACCAGTACCATACTAGGAAAAACTGATACTATTCTTGGATATTTAATGGTCTTAGGATTGTTTTGTAAGCCTAGATTGTTTATAATTATAGTATGAAATTGAAGAATATTTTAAGAATACTATTTTCTCTTCTAATGATAGGTGCCATAGTTGGTGGACTGCTCTACCTCACCATCTATTTCAACAATCGAGATATTAAGAAGCTTTCCATGCCATCAAATAAGGATGGATTGAACTTTACCATAAAGAATAAAGAGCTCTTAGATCAGTCTGTCTTACTTGAAAAAGGCAATATTAAAAATGTAGACATGCAGATTCTCTCCTTCAAGAAGGACGGAAAATATGTCCTACAAAAAGGAAGAACCGAAGATAATAATCCTGAACTCACAGAGCAAAGTATTAAGTACGAAGCTAAGCGACGAGAAGCTCTTGCTCTTATTAACTCTGGTTTTTGGTCTTACGAAGGGTTAGATCGTCCTTTCACTCAAAAGGAAATCGAATTGGGCAAAACAGGCCTTCTATATGGAGATGATCAAAATAATATCACTGCCGGAACCTATCCAAATATCGACACAGCTAAAATGTTTACCCACATGGGAAGCAACGGTTGGGATACAGGTGCCTTTGGTATTCTCATTAAGGATAAAAAAGTAGATAAGACCTGGGAAAAAGGTGACCCTGACCAACCAAATGCTCGTTCCATTTACGTAGAGACCTATGATGGTATTATCCGTATTATCCAAACCTATGGCCACAACTCCCTTAATAAGGGCTTGAATCACGAAGACGTCTATAAGCTTTTAAAAAATATAGGCTACTCGAATATTCGTCTTGCCTTCCTACTAGATGGTGGTGGAACGACTCGTATGTACACGCGATCTGATAATGGTAAGGAAAAGGTTGCTGGTGCCTTTGTCGACAATAGAACCTATATTGAGTACCTCTACCTCACCAAGCGTGATACTAATGCTGCTGATCCAAATATATGGCGTGATCCAGAGCTCGTAAAAGCAGGTAAATCCAAGTCAATCACTTATGACGACTATATTGAAGCAATCTATTCAAATGGAAAAGTTCCAGGAACCCAATACCAGTTTGAAGTCTCCAAATAATGCAAAAAATCCTCACAAGCATGAGGATTTTTTTTCTTATTTTAAATTGTTCAATGCAGTAAGTAGGTAGTGACCATCACGAATACCTTTACCGACACGCTTGGTATTTTCAACCAAATCTTGGTAATCAGTATCTGAAAGATTGTCAATTGTCGCCTTCAATTCATGAAGTGACTCTACTGCAATTCCACAGCCGTTCTCAAGCACAAAATGAGATAAGGCTGACTGTTTCCAAACGACAAGTGGGAATCCTGAGGCCAAGTAAAGTGACGCCTTGTGAGAGTTGTTATAGCGAAGGTACTCGCCGAAAACACCACTACATGTCTCAGCACTGTCGCCATCCCAGACAAGCCCAAAACCACCCTCAAGGGCCGCAGGAAGCTCATCAGGTAGGAAGGAACCAAAGTAGTTCTCATTCTCAAGAGCTCTGCTTTCGTCGAAGCCGACACCATAAAGGTTATAAGCAGGTTCTTCAGGAAGAGAGTAAAGATAACCAGCTTTTTCTTGTGCCAAGTTACCAGCTACAATAATTGGCTGATTCTTTGTAAGACCCGTCTTCTCTTGGAAATTTGGAATCAAATAGTCAAAAATACCAAGACTGACAATCTTATCTTCTGCAACCCCTTTATCCACTAAAACAGATTTCATAATTGGATTGTGGGCAATGATACCATCAGCTACACCAAGAAGACCTGATTCTTGAATTTGAACCCGAATCTTATGTTTCAAAGGTACTGTATCCAAATTGGCATAGCGTAAAACTTCCAAATCGTGGATAATAAAATGAACTTTTACGCCTTTTTTCTGTGCTTTCTTTACATGATGTGTTGTGAAAAAACTATGATGAAGCATTGGGAACTGGATAAGTAACTCATCACCTTGCTTTAGTTGATTCAAGGCCTGTCCAAAAGCCTTCGATTTATGAAGTTGTGCTTTAAGTGTACTCATCTCGTACCAATTATCAACTGAAAGAACCAAGGCTTGATAACCTTCTCTCTTTACAATTTCTTCAACATCATTACGTGCCTTATTACCGGCATTTTTAACATTGTTATCGTGTAAAAATTCTTCTTTTAAATAGTATTTCATCTCTTATTTCTCATTTTTCAAAAGCTGATTTTTCAGGATAGCGTTCTTGTAAGATTTCCTTAAAACGAATGATATTCTCCTCTTTAAAGTCAACTTCATCATTCACACAAAGCAATTTTTTATGTTTATCTTTAAAGATACTCTCTAACCTATCTATTTGATGTAAATTTATCGTTTCACCAAAATTCTTTGATATAGGATAAAACTGATTACTTTCAATATGCCAATACTGACAGATATATTGATTAACGTCTACTTCGTAGTTTCTAATTTTATTTCGTGACGTTCTATCTAAGGTTTCTCCCTCAATTTGCCATAAATTCGCCAAGGTGCTTTTTTTCATTGGTGTAGCTAAATGGTTGTTCACATAGCCAGTCGGCCCCCATGGCAAAAGTAGCAAGTTTTTCAAAACTAAATGCCCATAGCGGTAGTTAAAAAATTTCCAAGGCGAGGACTTTAGGGCCTTCTTATTAGGAAAATGACGATAAATTAACTCAACATTTTTGTAATATGTATTTGTATAAGCTGACCAAGGAACCAAAGCATCATATACAGCAAAAAGCTTAGGTTGACCATTTTTATAAAAATCCGAAGGTTGACTATCCCTAATCAAGTACACATCATCATTGAAATAGAGATAGTTTTCCGACAAGCCTTCGATACGATGGAGATTAAGCTCAATTGCTGCTGAATTATAGGTAGGTAGATACTCTTCAGGCATAAATTCCTTATGAGTAATCCATCTGAGTTTTGGATGCTCCAAGTTCAACCAGTCAGGTTTTTGTCCGTTGGTAACTAAGTAAACATTATTCACCCAAGGGGCATGTTTTTCAATCATTCGGAACCAGTAATTAAAAATTCCAAATTCACGGTATCTTAAATCTCCATCAACTAATTCATTAGAAACTGAGATTTGGCCTGTTACTTCTTGTTTCTCACGGATAAACTCCGGGTCACTGCCATCTACCCAGAGGACAACGATATCAATTTTTTCTTCTGTCATTTACTAAATTCTTTCTCTACGACTTCCAAGGCACGCTCAATCACCACGTGCATGTCGTAGTATTTATAATCTGCAAGACGTCCACAGAAGATAACCTTGTCATTTTTCTCAGCTTCTTCTTGGTACTTAGCAAACATGGCATTGTTCTTTTCATCATTGATTGGGTAATATGGTTCATCTCCACGTTTCCAATCAGCTGGGTATTCACGTGTAATAACTGTCTTAGGTTGTGTACCATACTCAAAGTGCTTATGCTCAATGATACGAGTATAAGGAATCTTACGCTCTGTGTAGTTGACCACGGCATTTCCTTGATGATTTTCTTCATCCAAGACTTCGTGTTCAAAACGAAGACTGCGATACTCCAACTCACCATGTTTATAATCAAAGTACTGGTCAATCATTCCTGTAAAGACAACTTTTTCAGCTGAAGCTTCAAGCTCTTCACGATTGGCAAAGAAGTCAACTCCAAGCTCTACTTCTACATCTCCAAGCATATTTTCAATGATGACATTGTAACCACCGATCGGAATTCCTTGGTAACGGTCATTAAAGTAGTTGTTATCAAAAGTCAAACGAACCGGAAGACGTTTGATGATAAATGGTGGAAGGTCTGTGGCAGAACGTCCCCATTGTTTTTCAGTGTATCCCTTGATCAACTTTTCGTAGATATCTGGACCAATCAACTTGATAGCTTGTTCTTCCAAGTTTTTAGGCTCAACATCTTTCATATCAGCCGTTTGCTCAGCAATCTTGTCCTTAACTTCTTGAGGAGTCTTAGTGCCCCACATAGCATAAAATGTATTCATGTTAAATGGAAGGTTGTAAAGACTGCCCTTGTAGTTAGCAATTGGTGAGTTGATATAGTTATTAAACTCAGCAAATTGGTTGACATAATCCCAAACTTTTTTATTTGAGGTATGGAAAATGTGGGCACCATACTTGTGAACGTTGATACCTTCAACATCTTCACAGTAGATATTGCCACCGATGTGATCACGCTTGTCAATCACTTTTACTTTTTTGCCACGTTTTGTAGCTTCATGTGCGAAGATTGCCCCAGACAAACCAGCACCAACGATAAGATAATCGTACATATTTTTCTCCTTAGTTTTTCATTAACTGTTGCTTCAAGTCTTTCATATCAACGACACGTAAGACAATAATCAAGACGATATAAGTGATAGCACCGACAAGACCATCTACTGCTACATTTAGCATTGGTTTCAATTGCACAAACATCTTAAAGACAAAGAGTCCAAGGTACATGACAACTGACGCTAAGATAATTTTTGACATGGCTGGAAGGATTGACACATCTTTGATGAATCTCCTTGAAAAATTCAATTGAATAACCCATACCAAAGCCTCTGTTAAAACTGATACAATTGAGGCCCCGACAAAGCCAAATGGAGGAATTAACAAAAGATTAAGTCCAACACTGACAACAGCCGGAATAGTCGTAGAGAGCATAAACTCACGATGTTTATTGTGTGGAATCAAAATCTGGATTCCCATAATATTTGTCCAACCGATAAAGAACATCCTAAAGACCATAATAGCAATGGCAAGATAAGCCTCTTGGAAATCTTTCCCTAGGAAGAAACTCACAAAGTCCTTATTAACAATCAAGAGACCTGCTATAATCGGGAAAATCACAAGATTATAAATCAAGAAAGACAACTCATGCATCTTGTTAACGGCCTTATGGTCTCCGCTAGATAAAAGACCAGATACCCTAGGAAGCATTACACTACCTAAAGACGTCACTAGTGTTAAGAGGATATTGATAATCTTCAATGCCTGATCATAAATACCGACGTCATTGGTAGATGACAAGGCACCCAACATCGTACGATCCAAAGTCACGTATAGTGAAATGGCAACCTGAGGGAGAAACAGCAAAATAACAGGTTTAAGATGTTTCTTAGCATAGGATAAATCAAATTGCGGTTCTCCAATGTAAGGTCTCGCTGGTAACCACATACTTAATTGCCCAAGCAATTCAAAGAAGGTCAATAGGAAAACATAGAGATACAAATCACCAGGTGTTTTCACAAATAGGAAGATAGAAATAACTCCTAAGACCTTTACCGTTGTATTCCTTGCGGTAATACGACGAAAATCCTCCAAACCTTGGAATAACCAAGAAATATCCATTCCTTTCGATATCAAGCTTAATCCTAAGATATAAGCCACCATATTTTGCATACCAGGAAAGAACAAACATAATGATGTATACAAGAAAAGAGACAAAATAGTCGCAATCAATTGGAGGGTATAAATACCCCAGAAATTTTTACGAATATCCTTTCGATGTCCTGAAATCTCTTTAGTACCATAGTTAGCAACACCTAAAGTCGCTAAAAGAATAAAGTAGGTCACAATCGAATTAAAGTAACCATAAGTACCTAAATCCTTAGAACTAAAAATCCTAGTAACATAAGGTGTCGTAATGATTGGTAAAACAATGACCAGTAATTGATAGGAAAGATTGTAGGCGTAATTTTTTAAAACTTTCATATGTATATGACTCTGTCTAGACTTTCTTGATGATATACCTCTGTTTCAATTACAAAAAATCTTTATCAGTCTTCATCACAAAGAGTCGACTAATCAATAAGATAAGAGGTGAGTAACGAAGAACAAGCATTTGCGGATCAAACATGCCATGAATAATCATAACACCTAAGCAAGCAAGGACAATATCTTTTCGATTAGTCACAAAATAATTCATGACACGTGTTAAAGCAAATAACATAAATGCACTAACAGCCAATCCATCAATTACGAGTAACTGCACAAACGAGCTATCAATAAAGTTATAGTTGCTTGAATAATTACCGAAGATGTCCATGGTTGTAAATGAAATTGGTCGACCTAATAAGGAAACTCCGAAGTTTCGGAATCCTTGAACACTAAGTCTTAGACGATTATGTGTAAATTGGTCAACAAGATGGAATAAATCACCAGTTGAATAGAAACAGAAATAGAGGGTTATAGCCAATGCTATAATAAAACCATATTTGGCAAGATTTGCTGTTATAACATTACTATCTATGAAATCAAATTTAAAGACCTTAAGACTAATTAAAGCATAAGTCAAAATCAAGAGACTTAGATAAAGTGGACTTGAGGTTGAGGTCTGTTGGTACATATAAAACGTAGCAAATAGTAGAGCTAACAACTCTATATAAGTAACCTTCTTCCCTCTAAACATAAGATAGCTACATAGGGCAAAAAACATACGTTGAGAAGCAAAGGAAACATAGTTAAATCCTAAACTATAACGATAACCACTATCAGCACTCATCAACATATTAGAAATAATGCCCATCTTACTAGCTAGAATAGTTACAAACAGCACTAAAAAGGTGGCGAAGGAGAAAGTCCCTAATAACTTCTTGAACTCTATATCCCTAGCTGAAAAAACCAACAGCAAAACGTTAATATCAGGAAGACCATCTCGATTTTTTGACACAATTAACATGGTCAAGGTAAATAATAGGAAAATTATTAATTCCTTCAAGTGGTATCTGAAATAATTTATGGTATCAGGAAGATTAATGAGTTCCTTTATCGTAATCATAACTATTGTAAAATATAACAAGATACGATAGAGGGACAAAAGACCATCCACCCTTACAAAATAAGTTGTAGTTACCAGAGATGCAAATAATACCCAAATAAAAAGAGTAAATAAATAGATTTTCTCTGAGATAAAGCGACTGCTATTCACAAGTACTTTCCATACCTTTCAATTATTCTTATTAATGTTGTAATATCATCTGCATTTTTTTGAGGTAAATCAAAAAAATATACATTCGACATCTTAACAACATTTTTATGAGGGGATTTAATATTGAAGAATCATTCCTAATAAAATCTGCCATATCTTTACTTTTACAAATTTCTTTAACGAGCTTAACTTTTTTTGTAACTAGTAATTTTTGCTTAGAAATATTGTAAATATTGCCCATCAATATTCTTGCCTTAACAGTATTATCAAGATTTGAACTATCTATATGCCAATCCTTTAGTAAGCTATCAACCAACTTCAACTCTTGAAGCTGATACTGAAGACGCTTAGGGTTATATCCCGACATAGCAGAACCTTTCCTGCCGATAACATAAACATAGTAGGAATCTTGAGAAAGATAAACCTTGTTCACATTACGATAAACATTGAGATTGAAGCGCACATCTTCACCCAACTCATACTTCTCAAAAGAAATATTAGTTTTGATAAGAAATTCTCTCCGATAAAACTTATTCCAAACAGTATAAAGCATATCCGATAAGAATAAGTCTGTAAATATCTTGATAAAATCATTTTTATCGTATAGCCCACTATAAGGAAGACACTTTTTTGTACGATTCCTCTCAGTCAGTTCCTGTTCAAAAGAATTATAGTAGCTAAATACAAGTAAATCTAAATCAGGCACAAGCTTATCTTCAAACTCAGCAAAGAGATTACCAACAAGATAATCATCACTATCAACGAAGTAGATAAACTCTCCCCTGGCTTTGGATAAGCCAAAATTACGGGCCGAACCAACACCATGGTTTTCGATATGATAGACAGAGATATTTGCGTACTCATTAGCATAAATATCACAAATACTACCACTACGATCTGTAGAACCGTTATCTATCAATATAATTTCCAAGTCATTATAACGCTGAGAAAGAATACTTTTTACACAACGATTTATGTACTTTTCAACGTTATAGACTGGAATAATAACAGAGTATTTCAAATTAAACTCCTAAATCATTTCAGAAAATGTTTTGAATACTGAAGGCTAGTCTTAATACTTTAAGTCTAAACAGTATATATTTTAACTTATTTGGTTGGTCTTTCATTTGAGAAAGAGAAACACTATTCTTAACTAATTCTTGTTTTACTTGATTAGTAATGTCTATATATTTTTTATCTAATTTAGATTTATATAAACTTGCCAAGATATGAGTCAAGCCATTCACATAATATAGCTGTAAAATTTGTATTTCTTCTTGATTCAATTGAGAACGAACAAAATCAGAATAGAAAATATCTTTATAAAATCCAAACATATCACTAAACTTCTGCTCATTCCAAGACTGTGTAATGGAATCAGGATTATCAATTAAATAGTGATAATACTTTTGATTGGTAGCAAAGACATTTTTGGCTGAAAGAAAAAGCTTGTAATTCGTTCCCAAATCTTCATAATATTTTCCTTTTGGAAAAGAAATATTATTATCAATAAATAGAGACTTTTTATATATTTTGTCGTTGGCAAAACCTGTGATATAACTATGCTTGAGCATTTGGACAAAAGCATCTTTACCTTCAAACACTTGAGTTACTAATGGATCTGAAACTATAGCATCTTCTTCACCCTTCACAAACTCACGGTTAAAAGAAACAATCTCAAACTCTTGAGATTCCAGCACCTCTGCTAATTCTTTAAAAGTTTGTGGTTCAAGCCAGTCATCAGAATCAGGGAAATAAACATAGTCACCCTTCGCATGTAAAATCCCTGTATTGCGAGCTTCAGAAAGCCCTCCATTTTCTTTATGAATTACTGAGATAAAGTCATAAGCTTTAACATAATCATCACAGATTTGAGGAGAACTATCAGAACTTCCATCATCTACAAGTAAAATATCATAATTATTCCACTCTTGGACAAGAACGCTTTCTACACAACGTTTTAAATACTTTTCGACATTATATACTGGAATTACAACAGTTAAAAGTGGTTTCATGGATTCTTCACCTAAATTTTTATTTTATGTTAAATCTTCCCCACCCTTATTCAACCAGGTAACAGCATTAAAATAGCGGTGGTAAGTTTTCAAATCAATCCCAACATGTCCTTGCTTCTCTGCTGATTTGAAATGAACCAAGGAAGGTAGATCACTATAATTCTTAGAAGAGAAGATGACCTTACTCTTATATGGAAGTTCTTCAAACTCTTTCATCAGCTCGTAAGTACAAGCATCATTATCATTGAACTTGAAATACAAATTATCCCAATGAATTCTTTCTAAACGACGGTTCCATTTTTGAGTTGCTTCTTCCTCATCTGCATAATGCAGGAAATGAAGTTCAATATCATCAAGAAGTGCTAGAGGATAGGCATTATCAAAGTCTTTGATGTATTTCGATTCCTTAACAAATGTCAAAGGAATATTACCAGTCAAATAGTGTTTTAAATTCTTTAGCATGATGTAATCAGGAGAAAAGACAAACATCCCTACAAATGGAGTTTGATAAGGTAAGCCCAATTCCTGATAGACTTTTCCAGCCCAACAATTATCACAAATGATCGTAAAATTTTTATTCTTAAGTCTTCGTCTAGGAATAAAATTAATAATTGGATAAACGATTGGTTTTAATTTATTTTTTAGTGTTTCACTGTTCATATTAGTACTTCTTATATAGTTCTGAGAAATTACGAATATAACTTTGTAAAGAGAATAGTTCTTTTTGGCGTTTAACAGAGGCCTTGCCAAATTGCTCTCTCTTCTCAGTGTTATCAGCCAATTCTTGGATGGCCTTAGACAATTCTGCAGGCTGGTTTGGTGTGGCAAGAAGACCGTTTTCACCCTCCTTAACCATTTCACAGACACCACCATGACGGTAGCCGACTACAGGTTTGCCACAAGCCATTGATTCGAGAACTACGGTTGGTAGGGGATCTGGATTGGTACTTGGCAAGACAAAGATATCAAACATATTATAGAGCTCTGTTGTCTTACTATAATAATCGATACGCTTGATTTGTCCAGCTACTGGTGAGTCTGATATTGCCTTTTCCAACTCATCAACACGCCACTCTTCACCTTCAAAAGCACTCCCTGCCAGAAAGGCTACTGCTTTTGGATTAGCCTTTAAGATTGGAGTCACTGCTTCCAAGAAATCGCCTTGACCTTTCCAAGCATTCACTCGACCAACCATTCCGATAACCAAAGCATCCTGTGCGATACCAAACTGGTCTCGAACTGCGCTGGCATCCATTTCATGATAGACGGCATTGTCAACACCATTATAGATGACCTGAACTTGGTCATTTTTTACAAAGCGAGACTGCTTCACGTGGTTGGCCACAGCATTTGAAACTGTCACAATCGTATCAGCATAACGTCCCATCAAAAAGTTGATGAAATCAGAGATTGCTTTTGGTTTGACGATAATCTCGTGAACATGCCAAATTAAAGGAAGTTTCAACTTACGTTTGAGATAAATTCCCTCAAGTACCGCAGTCGTATTATTGTGAATAAGAGTAATGCCATTTTCCTTAGCATATTTAGCAATTTGCTTTGAATAACGATTATAAGAGCCAAAATACTCAAGAATTCCCTTAGGATTAAAATACTTCCGGCGCAAGATTGGATAATCGATAACTTTTACCTTAGCACCAACCTCTTCCAATGCACCCACTAAGACGCCATCGTTGGGCAAGATGACATGAGCCTCAAAGGCTTCTTTATCCAATCCTTTAATAAGCTCCAACAAAACCTTATCAGCACCATACATTTCGGCACCAGCGTGAAGATATAAAATTTTCTGCATTTCTATCCTTTAAATACTTTCTCGTAGTCTGTAACAATTTTTTCCCAAGTAAAGGCTTCTTCGATACGTTTACTTGATTTTTGATTGAGGTCTGCGATAGCTTGTTCATCCAATTGTTCAGCTTGATTAATGACACTTGCCAATTGGTCTTTTTTCCAATAGAGAGCACCATCTTCACCGACTTCACGGTTAAAGCCAACATCCAACAAGAGATTGAGCTTAGTTGACTCAAGCGCCTCAAGAAGTGATGGATTGGTTCCACCTACCTCATGACCATGGAAATAAGCAAAGGCATTCTCACGAATGTACTTGAGCAATTCTTGGTCATAAACAGTTCCGACAAACTTCACACGAGGATCCTTGTCAAAACCAGTTTCCTGGCGCAACTTGTCGTAAAATTTGTTTTCTTCAACATTGGTAATGAGAACAAAATCCTTATCGGAGCTAGATGCCATAAAACCACGAATCATAGCCTCATAGTTATTTTCAGGCACAAAACGTCCTACAACAAGATAATAATTGTTTTCAATAACTCCCTTTTCGAAGTACCATGTGCGTACCTTATCATCAACCTTAGTCAATCGAGATTTAGTTGTATCTGTTCCATAGGCAATATAGGTTGTTTGAGGACGATACTTCGCATAATCATTTTGAATATAAGATTCAATGTTTTTACTATCACAAATCAAGAGATCTGCATGTTTAACCATGAGTTGCTCTGAAATTTTCCAATACTTACGAACAGGAAGACTCCACTTTGCACGAAGCCATTCATGACCATCCGGGTTAACCATAAGGGTACCACCGATAGCCTTGATTTTCTTTTTAATACCTGAGATAAATGGACCAATTCGGCAGGCCAAAACATAGAAGATTGGTGCTTGATCATTATTTTCCTTAGCAATCTCAATGGCCTTATTAAGAGCTGCGATATCATAAGCGATGGCACGTGCAGGCCCGATATTTGGGACGTCGATATTGTAGCATTTAGCACCGTTATGTTCAAAAGTATCTGCTGTTATACCTGATTTAGCAGAGTTTTCACGCATACAAGCTACATAATATTGGATATCTTTGTCTTGTTGGAACTCTGTTAACTTCTCAACAAAGGTTTCAAATCCACCATATTTTGCTGGAATTCCCTTAGAACCAACGATATAAACTGATTTTGTCATTTAATCACCATTAAAAGAAATGGAGAAAGCCATCACTTTGCTCCATCCTTCATTACTACTACTTTGATTGTTTTCAATAAGATTTTGATATCGCGCCAGATTGTCCATCCGTCCATATAAGCAACGTCTAGTTTTACAACTTCATCAAAATCCGTAATTTCACTTCGACCGCTTACTTGCCAAAGACCAGTAATACCTGGTTTAAAGCTGAGGCGACGTTTTTGTTCAGGTGTATAAGATTCGTACTCATCCAATGTTGGTGGACGTGTTCCAACCAAGCTCATATCACCTTTTAGAACATTCCAAAATTGTGGAAGTTCATCAAGACTCGTTTTACGAATGAAATGTCCGATTTTAGTAATACGAGGATCATTGTCCATCTTAAACATACCACCAGACATTTGATTCTGTGCCATCAAATTCTTCTTGATTTCTTCAGCATCTACTCTCATAGAACGGAATTTATAAAACTTGAAGATACGTCCATTCTCACCCACACGGTCTTGAGCAAAAATGGCTGGCCCACCATCTTTACGAATAAGTGGATAAAGGAAGATTCCAACAATCCCACAGAGCACCAAACCAACTAAGGCTCCACAGATATCGAGGAAGCGTTTCGCCAAGATATCTCCATAGCTATAAAAATGCGTTGAAAACGTAACAACCTTGAAAGGACCCAATTGTTGGATACGTTTTTCACCTTGACTCATAAATTCAAGGGCATTCAAATTAATGGATACTGGAATTCCCATGAGCTCAAAAGGTGATGCATAATCCCAAATCTTATACTGCTCACTTGGCAGATTAATCAAAACTTGGTCTACTACTGAGTGTGTCGCATATTCGATTAAATTTTCAGGTTTAACACTCTTGATAAAAGGATCAGTGAAATAAGGATTATCCAAGACACAAACGGCTGTAATCCTACCATCCATATTGTCTTTCATACGAAACAAAACATTTTCAAGACGTGCCTGATCAGAAATCAAGAGAATATTCTTGTTACTTTTACGACGTGTATAAATTGATGAGCGGAAATACTTAAGAACAGTATTTGTAACGTATAAGAGAACACCTGAAATCAGGGTGACGTAAAGAAGTCCGCGACGTGAGATTGAAAAACTTCCATCTGCAAAAAATGAGAGGAAAGTTGCAATTAGAGCAAATATGAAACAATATTTGACAGTTGCAATGAGTTCATCCAAGTAGCCTCTATACTTAAGATTTTCATAATAACTACTGATATAGTAAGACACTACATGTACGACACCTAAAAGGACAATGCTTCCTTGGGTAATCTCTGTATAAGGTATTTTACTAGCTACCATGGCTGCGAAAACAACCACAACCAACTGTATAATACCAATTTCAATGCGACGAATTTCTTGTTTTTCTTTCACTCTAAACCCCTTTTTAATCTGTTAAGGTATAAGGAGCCGCATCATCCCCATTAATGCTATCCTTTTCTACGACGATGTGCTCTTGAATGACCTTCTTTTTGGTCTGATTTTTTCCCGTACTCACCATATGAGCCATAAGAACCATATGATCCATACTTATCAACTGTCATATCCACTTTATTAAGGACGACACCTAAGAACTGAGAACCACTTTGTTCCAATTGTTCAACAGCCTTAGTTACGAAGCGACGTTTGATTTTCCCAGCTGCTGTAACCAAAAGACTAGCGTCAGCCTGATGGGCAATAATAACAGCATCAATGACCAAACCAATTGGTGGCGTATCAATTATGACATAATCATAACGACTACGAGCAACTTCCATCAAATGTCTAAAATTGTCATTTTGCAAAAGACTTGTTGGATTAGGTGGTACAGGACCAGATGCAATGACATCTAAACCAGAAATATCAGTTTGGCAAATCGTTTCATTTAAATCAGCATTTCCAGAAAGGAAATTTGAAAGGCCTTTATAAGGCTCATTTGATTTAAATGTACCTGACAAAACAGAGTTACGGGTATCCGCATCAATGAGAAGTGTTCGGAGCCCAACACTAGCAAATGAAATCGCCAAGTTAACAGATGTCGTTGATTTTCCTTCACCAGCTTCAACAGAGCTAACCGCAATCACTTTCATCTGAGCACCAGAAAATTGAATATTTGTGCGAATGGCATTGTAATACTCTTCTGTTTGTTTGGCAAAGTTTTCTTTAGATTTTACTAACTTTAATAGAGGCATTTCTTCTCCTTAAATTTTATCTGTATCAGGGACAATTCCAAGAAGTGTCATTCCAAGGGCATCTTCCACATCTTCTGGACGGCGAATGCGATCATCTAGGATTTCACGTACCAATACACCAACCACTGCAAGGAATCCTCCAAGCACTGCTCCAAGAAGCACATTACGTTTGATATTTGGTGAAGATGGTGACTCTGGCAATTTA
Organism: Streptococcus sp. 27098_8_74; assembly: GCF_041431705.1. NCBI lineage: Bacteria > Bacillati > Bacillota > Bacilli > Lactobacillales > Streptococcaceae > Streptococcus > Streptococcus sp. 27098_8_74. The sequence goes on along the minus strand of NZ_JAPVYF010000002.1, from coordinate 49,758 downwards.
GCTTCTTCAAGCGTTGTAACATCTTCAACTTTTGTCACGTTCTTGATTTTTTCTGAAGCAACTTCACGAACCTTATTGGCAAGTGTTTGCGCATCTTGACCAGTTTTAGCATTAACAGAAATTGAAATAAGACGAGTATCAGTAGGAATATTAACTGAAATCATTTTAGCAAGTTCTGCTTCTGTCATATTCAACTTTTCATCTTTGATAACTTCTGACAAGACATCGTTTGATGTAATAATTTCTTTGTAGTCTTTTGTCAAAAATGTACCGGCCTGCAAATCTTGAGCAGAAAGGTTTTTGCCATCATTAGCTTGATTAACCACATAAATACGTGTAGACGATGTATATGTTGGCTGAATGAGGAAGTAAGTTCCCAAGAAGGCAAAGACAGCGACATAAAAGGCTGTAAATAAAATAAATACTTTTTTAGTCCAAAGTTTTTGCAATAGTGCAAGTACATCGATTTCAACACGCTTCGTGTTTTCCTGAGTCATAGTTTCTCCTATATATATTGATTTTCAAGTAGTGTTTGTGGATTTTCGATAAAAAGGTTACGAGCACGTCTCGTTCCGTAAGTCTTTTCGATAATAGCGTAAGCATCTTTCATAAATGGTGGTCTTGGACCAAGATTATGCATGTCACTAGCAACCATATGAACCAAATTTTTCTCCAAGAAATAACGAACACGTTTTTTTCTTACTTTATCTTTATCTCCAAAGAGCTTTGGTTTTAGAACATGAGAGCTATTAACTTGAGTATAGCACCCCATGTTGATGATTTCTCGAACACGGTCAGCATTTTCTTCAAGGGCATCATAGCGCTCAATATGAGCAACAATAGGCGTTACCCCCGCTCGCAAAACATTACTAAGCCCACTATGAATTTCTTTCCAAGATGTGCGAGCACTAAACTCAATCAAAGCAAATTGAGTGTTGTGCATACGCGGAATAAGATTCTTTTCAAGTTTCTCCACAATGTCTGAGGTGTAATAAAGTTCACCACCATAATAAATAGTTAAGTCTGGATAAAGTGCTTCTGCTTCTGCTTTTACCTTAGAAAAGTTGGCAAAAATTTTATCCTCTGGAGTCTCAAACATCCCCTTACGACGGTGAGATGTTGAAACAATCTTACGTACCCCTTGGGCATAGCTTTCACCAATGAGGTCTAAACTTTCTTCTAAAGTTTTAGGACCATCATCAACATCAAAAACAATATGTGAGTGAACGTCAATCACTTATTTTTCCTCCATCAGATTTTTGATAGCTTGAGAGGCACTTGCCACACTCGAATCATCTAGTTTCATCATATAAAGACTAGAATTTGGCATAGCATAAGAGGTCAATTGACCAGTAGAACCAGTACCAGTTACTGCTTGAGACGTTACTGTAAATTTAGAGCCTGAATCAAGTTGTGTATTAGCCAAAGCATTAATGGTATCCAACGACATATTTGTCTGAACAGAGTCTTGGAGATTATTAACGATTGAAGTAAAGTTTGATACAGATTTTAGAGAAGCCAACTTGTTTACAATCGCAGAAATAACTTTCTCCTGGTTTTTACCACGGTCATTATCTCCGCCATCGAGACTATAGCGTTCACGAACAAATCCAAGTGCTTGCTCTGAATTCATTTGGATATCACCAACTGGGAAATCAAACTTCCCATGAAGACTTGTGAAAGCTTGATCATTATGGACTGTCACACCACCAAGTTGGTCAATCAACTTAAGGAAAGATGTGAAGTTAATTCGTGCATAGTAATCAATCTTAATACCATATAGATTTTCCAGAGTTTGTTCAGATGTTTCAACACCATAAATACCTGCATGGGTTAATTTATCATACTGGTCTGCCCCACCACCAGGAATCTTAACGTATGCATCACGTGGAGTAGTCGTCAAGAGAATCTTATGTGTATTCATGTTTACTGTCATAATGATATTGACATCTGAACGTGACACTGTTGAAATCGAACCGTAGGTATCAATACCACTAATATAAATATTGAAGACTTTTGAATCTACTTGTTTTGCAGAGTTGCTATTCTTCTTTTTAATTTTATAAGTATAAATTGTTTTTAGATTTGAAGCATAATTACTATCGACAGACTCTAATAGGCTAGCATAAGAGCCACTCAAGACCATAGCTTTAGATTTGCCAGACTTAAGATTATCATAAGCTTCTTGATATGAGGCAACATCATCAACTTTAACATCAACTTTTTTATCTTTTTTGAGAGCTGACATCAAGGTCTCGATATTGTTCTTATCAACCTTAGTAGGTGCCTGTACGCTAGTAAGCTGGCTCACATCTTTGATGTCACTTTCCTTAGGAACCACGATGCTCATTTCAACTTCAGAAAATGCTGCCGTCTGATTCATACGGTTAGTGATGTCAATCATTTGTTTAAAACCAAAAATACCAACCAGAGAAACTAGCGAGAAGATAACCAGTACAACCGTTGTCACTAGTGCTGATTTCTTAGTCTTCTGAAGGAAGATGCTAATAGCAAGAACTACCAACAAACCAATGGTGATAATGATGTTCAAAAACCTAAAGGATAGGAAATTATAATTGAACATGGTGAATAATAAGACCAATGCTAAAATAGCATACAGAATGGTCAACCCAACGTTGACCATCCCCCACGATCTATTACTCGTACGTTTTTGCTTACGATTCGTACGCGAACTCATATAAATTGCTCCTATAAATTAAAATTAGACATTTCCCATTATTATTATAACATTACTATAACTTCATTTCAATTGTCATTCTTTTTAAAAAAGAAGAAACCGTTTTTCATTATGATATCAAGCATTTAATTTCTATCATTTTTCATTGTTTTGTAAGTTCTTTTTCACATTTTTAGCGGTTGTTTTTTAAATTGTCGGATATTTACTTATTCCTTAAAAGCATCTTTCTTTCGAATATTTTTATTTTTTTCTAGTAGTTTGAAAAATTTTAACCCATTGTCACTTCGAATAGATATTAGCTACAACACAAAAGGACGACCAAATGGCGTCCTTTTACAAACTAGTCTGCAATTAATGTTTCAAGACCAACTTTCATCATATCAGTGAAAGTATTTTGACGTTCCTCAGCTGTTGTGTCCTCATCTGGATTAACCAAACTATCAGAAATAGTCATGATGGCAAGAGCATCTACTTGGTGTTGAGCTGCAAGGTAGTAAAGTGCTGCTGCTTCCATTTCTACAGCTTTCACACCCCATTTACCAAGCTCGATGTTCTTTTCACCATAGTTCGAATAGAAGACGTCAGAAGACAAGACATTACCAACATGTGTAGTCATACCAAGCTCTTTAGCAATGTGGTAAGCCTTATCTAAGAGATTGAAACTTGCAATTTGTGGGAAATCGTATTGTGGCCAATCGTTACGAATAATGTTAGAGTTTGTCGCTGCCGCTTGCGCTAGAACTAACTCACGAACGTGAACATCCTCATTCAATGAACCAGCAGTTCCCACACGAATCAATTTTTTAACCCCGTAGTCAACAATAAGCTCACGAGCATAGATAGAGATAGATGGCATCCCCATTCCAGTTCCCATTACTGAGACACGTTCACCTTTGTATGTTCCTGTGTAACCAAACATATTACGAACTTCATTGAAACATACAGCGTCTTCGAGGAAATTCTCGGCAATGAATTTCGCACGTAAAGGATCTCCAGGTAGGAGAATTTTATCAGCAATTTCACCTTGCTTAGCAGCAATATGGATAGACATAATATAAGATACCAAGGGCGTTAAAGAGGCAAAGTAAAAATAGGAAATCCGACAAAGATGCTTCGCATCTAGGAGGATTTATCTTTTTTACACAGCCTCTAGCCCGGGTTCAGTTTCAAACCCGAACTACCCTTCCTTTCATTTTTTATATACAGGAGAGGCGACAGAGAACAAAGTAATAATAGGAAACTGACGACGCCTTATAAATGCTAGACAGTTTATCTTTTTACTTCGTTCTCCGCCCGTATTCATTTTAGTGAATACAGTTAACCCGTCCTTTCTATTTTTTGATGGTAAAAGAGCAACCTGAACACACTATCTACCATTCTTAATTTTTATTTTTAAATAATTTATCCACTATTATATAGTTGATAAATTATTACTTTTTTAAAAGTGGATTAAGCTTGAGTCAATGAATCAAGAAAATCATATAACTTCTTGTTCATTTCTGAATAATCGTTGGTACGCAATTGTTCAGGTGTTTGAACAAAAGGTAACTCCTTATTTTGCTTACGCAAGTGTTCTTCGCCATCCGCAGCTATGAGCAAATCAATAGCTTGGGAATCAAACTCTAGGTGTGCTTGGAAGGCATAGTGTTTAGGACTAAAGCGAATAATTTGACGTGGACAACCTTGACTAGTAGCAAGAACAACTGCATTATCAGTCAATCCAGGCATATCACCATGCCAGTGGCCAGTATTGAGAGTTGTGCCAAAACCTTTGACATGCTCATCAGCTAATCCATCATCCGTAAGTGTTATTGGAAACACACCAATTTCGCGTTCTGGACTATGCTCATACTTACCACCATAGGCTACAGACAGAAGCTGAGCTCCCAAACATACACCAACAATATAGATATCAGCAGCAATTGCTTTTTGCATAAATGCAATCTCAGCATTTGGGTCATAATAAGGAAAGGTCTGACGATCCTCATCAGGTGACTGAGGACCACCCATCACAATTAGAAAATCAATACCTTCAACGGTTTCAGGAAGGACCTCTTCCTCATATACCTTGGTTGATGTGATATTATGCCCACGGTCTTGAGCCCATTTTAAATAGGCTCCTGGAACTTCAAACGTTTCGTGTAAGATAAAATGAATATTCATTGTTTTTTCTTCCATCTATTATTAATTATCCTTGATAGTAGACCCGCTAAGATTAGAGGAACTGCTACCAGCCCTCCTTGACCGGTAAAACCTAGAACTAAGGCTATTCCCGTCAGAGGAGCATCCAAAGTTGTTACTAAAAAAATGGTTGCGCCAAGTAACATTCCTAGATTAGGATTTAGGGACAAACCAAAAGTCTCAAGACACCTTGTTAATAAGAAACCCGATCCGACACCTAAAGTAAACGAAGGCGTCAGTGTCCCTCCATAAGTACCTGACCATAGCAACAAGCACACAATAAGCCCTTTGATTACCAGCAAAATCGGAAGGTATTCCGAAGTTCCTCCAGAGAACATCCATTGTGCTAGAACCTGACCATTTCCCATGATTATAGGATAGAAAGCTACAATACCACCTAATATTATAAAAGAGACGGGCATGGTCCAGAGAATATGTTTATCTGTTATACGACTTTTACTCGCCTTTTTAGCTAAAACTTTAAATATAAGAGCAAGCGGAGTTACAAACAGCGTCAAAACAAGAATCTGTATCAAACTAGTAGGATGTAAGCTTACTTTATCAACTAAATATATAGCTTTCCCACCAACAATTGGACGAGCACAATAAGCTGACAAATAGGTTGTCACAAGAATGATACCAATGTTTTTCAGTTTCCAAGCAACTCCCAAAGTTTCCAAAACAAACAGTATACTGGCAAAGGGAACTTGGTAAACCGCAGCTAAACCTGCTCCTGCACCACATGCAATCATGAGTTGTCTTTCAGGAATTTCTAAACCCAGTTTTTTTGATAAACTGCCAGCACATAAGGCACCTAATTCTCGTGGAGCTGCTTCCTTGCCTACTGAAGCACCTGCTCCAACGATTGCTACTTGCACCAAAGCATGTAGACTTTGGCCAAGAAAATTTGGACTCTTCTTGCCAACGAGTTGCTTAGCCTTTCTAATGGAAAGAAGGGAGACTCGACGCTGAAGGAAATACCAAAAGATGCTAGCTAAGACACCAGCTACCACTATAACTACGAAGCGTCGATAAGCACTTACAGAATTAAATTGTAACAAGAGATCTGTCGTATCATTGCCAAAAGTAAGAAATTTTATAAAATCTAAAAGATAATGGCAAAGAATACCAATCAAACCAGAAGCTATTCCGGTTGTCAAAACAGCTAAACTTAACCTAGTCGACTTGGGGAGCCAAGTCAAACTCTTTCTTTCTTGATTACCCATATATTAGAGTATGACTAAAATTGCTTTAACCAACTTTTCCTACTGTCTTTAGAGTAGGGTCAATCCCTTCTTTGTTTTTATTTCATAGTAAGGCAATCTCGTGTTGAATTAGGAAAACTAAAACTAGCATTCATTCTTTTACCTTTTTAACTATATTCTAGTCTTAATGATTTTGTTCTTTGTTATAAGTAGTTTATCTCTGAATGACCTAAAGTTGTTCTTAACAAAGCAAGTGGCAAACTATAAATTGTTTTATTATATTGCGACACCATTTCATTGTAGTATAATTTTTGATTAGCAACAAGTACTTCTGACTCTTTAATCTCAGCAATCAAATCCTTTATACTTTGATCAGCTGTAATATTTGTATCTCTTTCGATTTTCTCTATAATTTTATTCTTCGTTTCCTCTAGTTTAGTAGAGTATTCATGTTTAGAAAAATTGCCAGACTCACCGTAAGACTTCCGCTTAGATTCTGAATGATTAGCTTTGTTTTCATCGTTAGTCAAATTGTTGACAGACTTTTTTTCCTCTAACAATTCTGAAACATTTTTTCTAACAGACATTTTTAACTCATGGTCTACAATCTTATCAGTCAGTTCTCGCAGTTGTACAATCAATTTTTCCACATACTGTTCTTTAATTTCAATTGCACTGTATGATGATTTAATTGACTCTTTTAAGTTAACAACTTTATGGTATTGAAATAGGAACACTATTATGATATAGCTTAAAACTGCAAATACGATAGATGCTCCTTGAAATGGTTCATAGTCTATCTCACTACCACTTGTATCTATAGCAGAAAATATAACCAACCAAACCATGGTCAGGAAAGCAATTATAAAAACTCCACGAATGATACGAAATAATGGATTATTCATTAAGTTTGACATCAATTATTCCTTTTTAAAGTTCAGCCAAAATAGCTTTCAGCAAGCCTTTGAAATCCCCTTTAACACGTTCTGTCACTTCCACAACTTCTTCGTGATTGAGTTCTTCTTGGAAACCAGCCGCAAAGTTGGTAATACATGAAATACCAAGAACTTTCAAACCAGAATGTGCTGCAACAATGACTTCAGGGACAGTTGACATCCCAACAGCATCTGCACCAAGAGTCTTATAAGCACGAATTTCAGCTGGAGTTTCGTAAGTTGGACCAGTCACACCGATATAGACACCATCATCTAATTTAATGCCCAATTTGTCAGCAACTCGATGTGCAGTCTCACGGTATTCTGGAGTATACGATTTAGACATATCAGGGAAACGAGGACCAAAATCATCCAAGTTTTCACCAATCAATGGGTTTTGACCAGTCATGTTGATGTGGTCAGTGATGGCCATCAAAGTGCCTGGACCAAAGCCGATACCACCTGCTGCATTGGTTACAACAACTCCTTCGCATCCAAGAGCTTTCATAACACGTACAGGGAAAGTAACTACTTCAAGCGGATTTCCTTCATAAAAATGGAAACGTCCTTGAAGAGCTAAAACCTTACGTCCAGACAAAGTTCCATAAACAAGTTTTCCAGCATGACCGACAACCGTTGATTGTCCCCAGTTTGGAATATCCGCATAGTCAATGACAACTGCGTCTTCAACTTCTTCAGCCAACTCACCAAGTCCAGAACCCAAAATTAAACCAAACTCAGGTTTTTCAATTCCTTTACTTTCCAAAAATGCTTGAGTAACTCTAATTTTTTCAAGTAGCGACATGTTAATTCTCCCTTAATTTTATTTCATTCTTAAAAACTGACCAATTTTTGAAAAAGTTCTTGCATTTCGAATGGTTATAGAAGGATAAAAAGGTGCTTTCAATAGCTTCTTATGATAAGCCGTTTGGTTATAGCTTGATTTATCAAATTTACCCCAGTAGATCCCAAGTTGACCAAGATGAATAATTTCATCTCCTAACTCTAAAGACTCAATAACATTCCTCATTTCGTTCTTATCAAGTCTTTCAGTATATAAGAGGACATCTTTTCTATAGAAATCATTTTCCCACCACTTAGGTAAAGATGCCACTTCATTTTGGTAATCTTCTAGAGTAAAAAGAGAAAACACCTTAATAAATGGATAAGTCTTATTAAGAAATCTCTCTAAAACTAAGAGGAGTTCCACTTTCATCAAGGATGAATCGAAGAAAAAATTTCCACTATTTATATAGGAAGAAACATTTGACATCCCAAGTTCTTTTAACTCATGACAAAATTCTTCCATGACTACCTTGTGACGACCACCAACGTTTATTCCACGAACCAAAAATGCATAGCGCTTCATTTTAGACAAGTTTATCCAAGAAGCTTTCACCAATCATGGCTTTATCTACACCAAAGTTTTCAGCGACAGTTGCTGAGATGTCAGAGAAATGACCTACTGGAATAAGTCCATTTCCTTTGAATGATGGGCTATAAGCCAAGAAAGGAATATATTCACGAGTATGGTCTGTACCTGCATAAGTTGGATCATTTCCGTGGTCTGCTGTAATCATCAAGAGATCATCTTCACGCATGGCAGCAATGATTTCAGGCAAACGTTGGTCAAATTCGTGCAAACAATCACGATATCCATGTGGATCACGACGGTGTCCATAAAGGGCGTCGAAGTCTACCAAGTTTGTGAATGAGAAGCCATGTTTGAAATTTTCAGAAGTCATAGCTTTAATCAAATTATCAATACCATGGCTATTTGATTTGTTGTGGCCCATATCGTGGTTAATACCAGCTCCGTTGAAAATATCATTGATTTTACCAACGGCATAAGTATCAATACCAGCTTCATTCAATTTATCCAAAACAGTTGGTGCAAATGGTGAAACAGCCAAATCTCGACGATTAGATGTACGAGTGAAGTTTCCAGGCTCACCAACGTAAGGACGAGCAATGATACGCCCTAGAAGAGCTGGACGCTCAAGGGTAATTGAACGCGCATATTCACAAATACGATACAACTCATCCAATGGAATAATGTCTTCGTGTGCAGCAATTTGAAGAACTGGGTCAGCTGAAGTGTAAATAATCAATTCACCAGTTTCCATTTGACGAGGTCCAAAGTCTTCAATAACAGCTGTACCTGAGTATGGTTTATTAGCTTCACGAATGACTTTACGGCCTGAGAATTCTTCAATTTTAGTGAGAATTTCTTCTGGGAATCCGTTCCAGAAGGTATCAAAAGGTTCAGTAATATTGAGACCCATGATTTCCCAGTGACCAGTCATCGTATCCTTACCAAGAGAAACTTCCTGCAATTTTGTTGCATAACCAGTTGGGTTACTTTCTGCTGGTACTGTTTTCAAAGGTGTTTCACGAGGAATATTTCCTAGACCAAGCTTAGCCATATTTGGCACATTCAATCCTACTGATTTAGAGATATGACCAAGGGTATCTGAAGCACCATCTGGCACACCTGCATTGACAAAGTCATTGGCATCTGGAGCAGCACCAATTCCTACTGAATCAAGAACGACTAAATGCATTCGGTTAAATTTGGACATAATAACACCACAAAGAGATAAAATCTTTTCGAAATTACCTCTTGCCTTTCTATATTATTTAATAGTTTGACAAAAATTAATTAGTCTTCCTCATTAAAAGTGAGGGGAAATCAAAATTGGACTAGGCCTTGACTTCAACGACCTTAACACCGTCTTTTCCTGCAACGATGACTTTGTTAACCATACCATTGAATAATCCATGATCGACAACACCTGTCATAGCTTTTAGTTCTTCACCAAGAGCTACTGGATTTTCAATCTTACCTAAATCAAGATCGATGATATAGTTCTTCATATCTGTAACAAAGCGATTACCTTCCTCCGTAAGTCGGAATGATGGCTTATAGCCCTTCGACTCAAAGACACGATAGAGACGATCAGCACCATATTGAACCACTTCAACTGGTAATTTGAAAGCACCTAATTGATTAACCATTTTTGACTCATCCACCACCCAGATATATTCTTTCGTAGGTGTAGCGACGATTTTTTCCATCAGAAGGGCACCACCGCCACCTTTAATCCCATTGAGTTGAGGGTCTACTTCGTCGGCGCCATCAACAGTAACATCAATACTGTCAATATCATCCACTGCCTTCAAAGGAATACCTAAACCTTCAGCTTGTTTAGTGGTTTGACTGGATGTCGTTACTCCAACAACACTAAGGCCTTCTTCCTTAATACGACGGCCAATTTCCTCCACGAAGAAATAAGCTGTTGACCCTGTACCGAGTCCAACAACCATTCCATCTTCAACGTATTTGGCAGCGGTTACGCCAGCGATTTTCTTAAGTTCTTCCATGCTCGTCTCCTTGCATCTTTCTATAATAGTCGTTCAAAATAATTATAACATGTTTCAACAGTAAATAGAAATGATACGAGGGAGTAAAACCTAGCAAAAATAAAAACTAGATTCTAAATAGAATCTAGTTTTGATGGGGAACTAATTTAATAGCACCACTTAATCTTCTTTACGACGTTTGAAGAATCCTACAAAGGCTGCAAAAATCATTGAAAGAAGTCCAATAAATCCAGCATTGCTAGTGTGCTCACCAGTTTGTGGCAACTCAGCTTGAGGCACTACAGGAACTTCAGTATCTGGAGTTGGTGTAGTTGGCGGTGTCACTGGAGTTGGAGGAGTAACAGGTGTTGGTGGTGTTTGTGGAGTCGGTGGTGTTGGTGGTACCACGTGAGACTCTCTCTCAACGACATAGTTCTTGTGCCATACAACACTTGGTTTTTCAGGAGTTTTAGGTTCTACTGGTTTAGCAGGAACTTCAACTACTTTCGGTGTTGGTGGCGTTGGTGCCGTTGGACCTGTTGGTGGTGTTGGTTCAACCGGTTTTTCTGGAACTTCAACCACTTTTGGTGTTGGTGGCGTTGGTGCCGTTGGACCTGTTGGTGGTGTTGGTTCTTGTGGTTTACCAGGTACTTCAACTACCTTTGGAGTTGGTGGCGTTGGTGCCACTGGCTCTTTTGGTGGTGTTGGTGGTGTTGGTTCTTGTGGATTGATACCAACTGTTTTAATAACTGGTTTAACCGGTGCTGTTGGTGGTGTTGGTGCCTTAGGTTCTTCAGGTTTTTCACCTGGATTCTTAGGCAAACCAAGATTAGAGTTGATTGCGAACCAATATACTGTTGGTGCACCATCAGCATTTGCACCTTCAGCAGTAAATACCAAGTGACCATTTGTCATCTTGATACCTGCACCTCCATAATAGAGGTAAGGTGAATCAGCGTTATCCCAACCTGTCAATTCAGACGTTGTCTCACCATTAAAGACTGCACCATGGTCAATGTATTGGTTATCATTGACTGATGTTACTTCTTTAGTAGCAGCATCATAAGTAACTGATGATTTTGGAATAGCGATGAATTGGTTATCACCAATATTTACATATTCTTGGTGACGTGTTGATTGGTATTTTTTCTTAGGTGTGAATGTAATCAAACCAGTTTCAGCAGAAACGCTGTACGAACCAATAACATCATCTTTATCGCCAAATGTATAATCTTGGTTACCAAGAGCGTGTCCATTACCACTACCTGAAGCATTAAGAGTTGTTACATCAGATGGAATTTCACGTGAGACAACCCATTCTGAACCATTCCAGTCAGTGATAGGAACAACTACCTTAAGTGGGTTCTCATCAGAAATGTTAACAGTAGCGCCACCGAAATCAGCGTATCCAGATTTAGTAACAACTTCACCGTTTTGGATTGCCAAAGTAGAGCCATCTGCGTAAGGATTATATGTACCGCGGACAGTATTACCATTAACGTCTTTCGCTTCTACTGTAAGTGGACGTGGGCGCTCAGATGTTTCAACATAAGCTGCACCATTCCAGTGGTTTAGTGAGTTAAGTGCTACGATAGCATTACGCTCACTAAGGTTGAACATTTTACCATCTTTATCGTAAAACTCAACATCTACTGCTACTTTAACTGGTTTATCTTGATCAGTTGATGCACCAACTGTCATAGTTACTGTTGGATCCTTACTGATTTTCGCGATACCTTTTCCGTCATTTGATGGAAGGCTAACAATTTCGTAGCGGTAAACAACACGTTTGATTGCTGATGCTTCATTCTCAACAATCATGCTTGATTGGTTCAAACCATCATAAGTAACAACAAATTTGTCACCTTCTTTAACTTGAACCCACTCGTCTTCAGTATTTGTCCAAGGGCTATTTGAAACAATGTCAGATGCTTGTAACTTGTTAGAGTCATATTGGAAAACATTACTTGTGTTAAGACGCTCTTGTGCTTCTTTTGTCAAGTAGTTACTTACACCTTCAACTTTGTGTGTTGCATCGTTTTCACGTTGGAAGGTCAATTCTTGAACAACTTCAGCATCTTTAAGGTTACGATATACAGGATCATTCATGTATTTATCGTAAGCTGTTTTAGCTTCTTGATATTGTTTAAGTGCTGTTTGGTAGACAGCTAATTTGTTTTGATACTCAAGGTATTCTTGGTCATATTTAGCTTTTTGCTCATTGTAGACAACCAAGGCTGCTTCGTATTTAGCTTTAGCATCTGCATTGTATTTTTCAATAGCTTGTTTTGTTTCAAGATCTGCTTCATAAGCTGTTTTCTTAGCGTTATAAAGTTCAAGATTCTTGTCATATGCTGCTTTTTCTACATCATATTTAGCTTTTGCTTCATTATATGCTGCTAGCTCAGTTTGATATTTAGCTTCAGCTTCAGCGTTACGTTTTTCAGTAACAACTTTTTCAGCTACTTTATTATCATAATTAGCTTTTTCAGCATTGTATTTGGCTTTATCGCTATTGTACTGTGCAAGAGCTGCTTCATAATCAGCTTTTGCTTGGTTATAAGTTGCCAATTCTGCTTGGTATTTAGCTGCAGACAAGGCATTTTCTTTATCAGCTACTTCTTTTTCTGCTACCTTAGCATCATAAGTAACTTTCTTAGTCTTGTACTCTGAAAGGGCTGAGTCATAAGCTTGCTTAGCAATTTGGTATTGCTCTGAAGCTTTATCATAAGCTGTTTTTTCAGTATCATATTTAGCCTGAGCTTCAGCATTTGTTTTATCAGCAAGTGCTTTCTCAGCTAATTTGGCATCGTAGTTTGCTTTTGCTTTATCATAGTCAGCTTTATCTGACTTGTATTGTTCTTTAGCCGCTTTATAATCTGAAACGACTGTATTGATTTTCTCTGCTTGTGCTTTATTATCTGCAGCAGCTGCTTCAACAGTTTCTTTAGTTTGAGCAGGTTCTTCCTTAACCTCAACCCCTTCGTTAGTTGCAGCTGTTTTTGCAGCTTCTAAGCTTGTATTTGTTACTTCACTCGTTGTAACAGTTGTGTTGCCTTCTTCAGTAACGTTAACAACCTTCTTCTCAGTTGAATCTGCTACGGCAGAAGTGCTTTCTTCAACAGCATCTGTTGCTTCAACTGCTGGTGTTACTGAATCTGTAGATGTTGCCACTTCATCAGCGCTTGCATTTGAAGCTCCTACTGCAAGAACTGCAGTCCCCAAAAGAACAGAAGCTGCACCAAGGCTAGACTTTCTGAGTGAATAACGTTGTAATTCCTTTTTCCCCATTTAAATTACGTCCTTCTATATTTAGTTATGTTCATATTCTAACAAAAGAAAGAACCTTGTCAATTTGAGATATCTCATAAAAACATCCATTCCTTTAAATTCTATTAGATTCTTAAATTCAAATACTTTTTAACATCAAAGTATTTGATAGATAAAACCCTATAATAAATAGTGTTTTCGTTGTAAATAGATGGTTTAATTTTATAATATCCATGATGATTCACTTTAATGTTTTTTTATTGAAAAAATCATGAAAAACAAGCGATAATAAGCTTTCATTTTGATTTTCATTGTGATATTTAGCTTTCGGATAGCTATCTTCCTAGATTCTCTCCTTTATCTTCCTATATTAGTTTTAACATTCAAACTTATTTTAAAAGGCAAACATCTATTAATAAGTAACTAAAAAAGACTAGACGTCTTGCATAACAAAACAACCTAATCTTTTATTTTATCTTATTAATGTTTACGTTTGCGAGCTGACCATAAACCTGTAAGTGCCATTGTAAGCAAGCCTACACCTGTTACAGATGCTAATTTTTGGTTAGAATCACCTGTTTCTGGCAATTGTCCACTATTAGTTCTTTCTGTTTCTTGCTTAGCAATCACAGAAGAAGTTGGTGTTACACTTGGTCCTGTAGGTGTTCCAGGATTTTTTGGTTTTTGAGGAGTTGTTGGTGGCGTTGGCACTGGACGAGTTACTCGCTCAACAAGATAATTTTTATGCCATTTCACCTTAGGAGCTACAAGTTCTTTAGGCGAAACAGGTTTATTAGGAACATTAACTGTAACCATAGTTGGTGGGGTTGGAGCTTTAGGCTCTGTTGGTGGCGTTGGTTTCGTTGGCTCACCAGGTACCTCTACAACTACTGGTGTAGGTGGTGTTGGTGCCTTAGGTTCCACTGGAGCCGTAATCTTACGTGGCTCTGCTGGCACTTCAACTAATGCTGGAGTTGGTGGTGTCGGTGCCTTAGGCTCTGTTGGTGCCTTAGGTTCCTCACTCTCAACTGTAACCACAGTGTAGTTAGGTTCTGTCGGTGGTGTTGGCGCTTTAGGCTCTTCTGGTTTGCTTGGTTCCGCAGGAACTTCAACTACTGTCGGAGTTGGTGGCGTTGGTGCCTTAGGCTCTTTTGGAGCTGTTGGCTCCTCAGCATCAACCGTCACTACTGTATAGTTAGGTTCTGTTGGTGCTGTAGGGGCAGTTGGTGGTGTTGGTTCTGTTGGTACTGCTGGAAGAACTTCCAATGTAATCGTTGGTGGGGTTGGAGCCTTTGGTTCTTCAGGAGCCGTTGGCTCTTTTGGCGCTTCACCTGGATTTTTTGGAATACCAACATTTGAGTTAATCGCAAACCAGTAAACCGTTGGTTGACCAGCAGCATTAGCTCCATTGGCCGTAAATACCAAGTGACCATCAGCCATCTTCAATCCTGCTCCACCATAATAGAGATATGGAGAAGATGGATTATCCCAACCTTCAAGAGTCGTTGAAGATTCACCATTAAAGATTGATCCATGTTCAATGTATTGGTTATCTTTAAATGATGTTACCTCTTTTGTAGCAGAGTCATAAGAAACACTTGAATTTGGAATTGGAATATATTTATTGTTTCCAACATTTGCAGACTCTTGGTGCTCCACATTTTCAAACTTTTTCTTAGGAGTAAAGATGATACGTCCAGAAGTTGGATCAATCGTATAAGAACCGATAACATCATCTTTACCATCTAGAGCGAACTCATCTGTTCCAATAGAGTGACCGTTCCCAGCACCTGAAGCATTGACTGCAGTTGCATCAATCACAGTTTCTTCACTAACTGTAAATTCACTACCATTCCATGTTGCTTTTTGTGCCACAATCTTAAGTGGATTTTCAGCAGAGATAGTGACATCAGCAGTACCAAAGTCAGCTGTTCCATTTTTAACAACAACCGCATTGTTTTCAATGCTCATTGATGAACCATCTGCATACGGATTCCAAGTTCCACGAACAGTGTTACCATCTTTATCTTTGGCTTCTACTGTAAGAGCACGAGGTTTATCCCCACTATCTACATAAGAAGCACCTGTCCAGTGGTTGAGAGAGTTCAAAGCTACAATAGCATTGTGTTGTGTCAAATCAAACTTATTGCCATTACCATCATAGAATTCAATATCAACAGCAACTTTAACGGGTTTATTTTGGTCTGTTGAAGCACCGACTGTAAGTGTTACAGTTGGATCCGAGCTAACAGCTGCAATTCCTTTACCGTCATTTGATGGGAGACTCAAAATCTCATAGCGGTAAATCACGCGCTTGATTGGATGCATATCCGTATCTTCACGCATGCTTGACTGATTCAAGTTATCATAAGTAACAACAAATTTATCGCCTTCTTTAACTTGAATATATTCAGTCTCATTATTAGCCCAAGGACTAGTTGCTACAATATCTGAAGCTTCCAATTTATTGGAATCATACTGATGGACATTGCTAGTATTCAAACGAGCTTGAGCATCACGAGTGAGATAAGCGCTGATGCCATTGATGGTATGAATGGCTCCACCTTCACGTTGGAAGGTCAAATCTTGAACAGTTTCTACATCTTTTAGATCTTGGAAACCATTATCATTCATGTACTTATCATAGGCTGCTTTAGCATCTTTGTACTGTGCCAAAGCTGTTTGATATTCAGCAAGTTTTGTTTGGTAGGTAGCAAAATCTTTGCCGTATTGCTCTAAATCTACATTGTATTTGGCAAGCTCAACTTCGTACTTAGCTTTAGCAGCATCTTCTTCTGCTTTAATAGCAACAAGTTTATCATAGGCTGCTTTATCTTGGTCGTATTGCGTTTTCTTAGCTTGATATTCTTGTAAATCTTTGTCATATTGCGCTTTAGCTGTATTGTAAACAGCCATTTCCGCATCGTACTTAGCTTTTGCATCTGCATTGGCCTTATCAGCAGCTGCTTTTTCTGCTACTTTGGCATCGTAGGCTGCTTTAGCTGTATTATAAGCTGCTAAATCAGTTTGATATTTTTCGTAAGCAGTATTGTAAGTAGCAAGATCTTTTTCATATTGTTTTTGAGCAGCCTTATCTGTAACTTCTGCTTGTGTTTTCTCAGCTACTTTCACATCATAGGCTGCTTTTTTTGTGTTGTATTCAGCTAGAGCTGCATCATACAGAGCCTTATTTGCCTTATATTCAGACAAAGCTGAGTTGTATGTGACCATTTCTGCATCATACTTAGATTTAGCTTTTGCATTAGCTGCATCAGCGGCTACTTTTTCTGCTACTTTAGCATCATAGGCTGCTTTGGCAGTCTTGTAGGCAGCTAAATCGGTTTGATATTTTTCATAAGCGGCATTATACGTAGCTAAATCTTTCTCATACTGCTCTTGAGCAGCCTTGTTTTCGATTTCTGTACGAACTTTTTCAGCTACTTTAGCATCATAAGCTTCCTTCTCAGCATCATATTTTGCCTTGTCTTTGGTATACTGAGCCATAGCAGCTTCATAGTTCTTCTTAGCAGTTTCATAAACAGCCAACTGTACCTTGTAATCGGCTTCTGACTTAGCATTAGCTGCATCGGCTGCTGCTTTTTCGGCTACTTTAGAATCATAAGTTAATTTTTGAGTATTATACTCTTCCAATGCTGCATCATAGGCTTTTTTATCAGCTTGGTACTTAGCTAACCCTTTTTCATAAGCAGCTTGATCAGTATCATACTGTGCTTTAGAAGCAGCGTTTGCTTTATCAGCTGCTGCTTTTTCGGACACTTTAGCATCGTACTCAGCCTTAGCCTTATCATACTCAGCTACATCTTTTTTGTGGCTTTCTTTTGCTTTCTGATAATCAGAAACAACCGTATTAATCTCTTTTGATTGAGCTTGATTGTCAGCAATAGCACCCTCTAAGGATGTATGTGTTTGAGGTGCAGTTTCTTCGACTTCTACCCCTTCTTTTACCGCAGAAGTTTTAGCATCCTCAAGACTATCAGTTGTAACAACACTTGTTGTTACAGTGGTATTTCCTTCTTCTTTGACAGAAACAACTTGCTTCTCTGAATGATCAACAGTCGTTGCCGGATCAGCAGCAGTTTCTGTTAGTACAGAAGCACTAAGTGGTGTATCAGTAGCAGCTGAAGTTGAAACCTCATCTGCATGTACACCAGTTGCCCCCATCGCAAGAATGGTTGTACCCAAAAGAACAGAAGCAGCTCCAAAGCTATACTTCCTGATTGAAAAACGTTGTGAATCTTTTCTTCCCATATCACAAATTTCCTTCTATATTTTCTTAACACCTAAAGTCTATCACTTTTAAACTTTCTGTCAATAGAATTGTCTTAATATTTCCAAAAATTTATATTCATTTTCAATTTGTAAGTATTATTTAATTGATTCTTTAGTTTAAAAGGATAGCTACCTTAATTTTATATGTTACTTCTTCTGAAAATTAGAATTAAATTGTATTATATAAGCTTAGCATTAAATTTTTTGTTAATTATTTTTGCGAATATTTTTGTTAAAGTATCAAAAAGAGCCCCTAGGGGCTCAAATCTTTATAACATCTGGATATGTTCTGAATGTTGCTTCATTAATTTGATAACAATACCTAAAGACACTCCAAGTGCAGATATCAGAAATCATTGACTTAAGATTTTTTTGACCACGTCCTTCAAGTCTGGAACTACTTCTTCCATAAACCATGGATTTTTGGCTTGCCAAATATTATTTCGAGGAGAGGGATGAACGAGAGGGAAAAACTCTGGAAGGAAATCTTTGTAATGCTTAACTGTATCCGTTAATTTTGCCGATGATTTTTGATGCAAATAGTAACGCTGTGCATAGTTACCTACTAAAATCGTCAATTGAATATCAGGAGCTAAAGCAAGAACTTTCTCATGCCACTTGTCTGCAAATCCTTTGCGAGGAGGTAAATCACCTGATTTACCATGACCTGGGAAATAAAAATCCATTGGCACAATAGCAAACATGCCAGATTCATAAAATTTTTCGCGTGAAACACCCATCCAATCCCTGAGATTATCACCGCTAGGATCATTCCAGTAAAGGCCGGACTCTTGGGCACGAATACCAGGAGCTTGTCCTACGATATTAATTCGTGCCGTTTTTGGAATGGTAAACAAGGGTTTTATACCTTGTTCCGTAAAAGCTTTATTTTGTTCATCGGACATGATTGCTTGCGTTAATTCTTCAAGTGTTTCCATATCTTCCTCCTCAAAAAAGAGACAAAACTGTCTCTCTTTTTCATTTGATTAACTCATAGATAGCTTCTGCATAAATGGCAGCAGCACGGTACAAGTCTTCAACCTCAGTAAACTCATTTGCTTGGTGCATCGTGTTAACATAACCAGGGAACATAGCTCCATAGGCAACACCACGTTTGAGGAGACGTCCAAATGTTCCGCCACCAATAATTTGTTCATGACCTTTAAGCCCTGTTTGTTTCTCATAGACTGAAAGAAGAGTCTCTACCATAGGATCATCAACTGGTACATAGTGTGGCACATGACCGTGTTCTGAGAGACTAACCGCCTTAGGACCTTCGAGTTTTTCAAGATCAGCCTTAATAGCGTCCGTATCAACCCCTTGAGGATAGCGGAAATTCAGAGCAATCGTATTATCTTCTGATTCCTTAGAGAAGTTAAATACACCTGCATTCATGGTCAATTCACCCATCTTAGGATCTGTATAGGCAAGACCTGTCTTTTCAGCAAAGAAATCCTTATGAAGTGTTTCAGCAATTAAATCCAAATACGTTTTAGCATTGCCTTGGAAATCAAATTGACTAAGGAAGAGTGCTAAGTAGGTTGCCCCATTAATACCATTTTGAGGCATCATACCATGAGCTGATTTCCCATGAATAGTCACATGGAAAACACCAGCTTCTTCGGTCACTTGACCAGTTACTTCTTGTTCCGCAACAAAGTCTGCTAATTTGGCCTCGAGTTCTTTCAAAGTGATAGGTCCAGTAAAATCTGCACTTGCTGATTCAGGAACCATATTTTCACGCAAACCACCATTAAAGGACACAAGACTAAAGTCCCCATCATTTTGACCTTCAAAATGGAGATAGGCTGTAATATTACCTTTTTCACCATTGATAATTGGGAATTCTGCATCAGGTGAAAAACCAAAATCAGGATCTTTTAATCCATTATGAGCGAAGTAATATTCCATATCGCCCCAACCAGATTCTTCATCAGTACCAACAATGAAGCGCACACGCTTAGATACTGGAAGCTCGAGTTCTTTAATAATTTTCAAGGCATAGTAACAAGCCATTGTTGGGCCTTTATCATCTGATGACCCACGGGCATAAAGTTTGCCATCTTTGATTACAGGTTCATAAGGATCTGTATCCCAACCGCTACCAGCTGGAACCACATCCAAGTGTGCAAAGATACCCAAAACTTCATCACCTTGACCAAATTCAAAGTCACCAGCATAATTATCAATATTACGAGTTTTATAGCCGTCACGTTCTGCTAAAGCAAGAAAATGTTCCAAAGCTTTTACTGGTCCAGGACCAAATGGGTGCTTATCATCAACCTTACTATCATCACGTTCTGAGTTAATACGCAAAAGACCAAAAAGGTCCTCCATCAAGGCATCTTTGCGCTTATCAACTTCGGCACGAAAATCAATTGTCATAATTTACTCCTTACTGTCTCTAGTTAGCACTATTTTACCATTTTTAGAAAGAGTTTTCATCTCTTTGAATATACCAAATTTAAAACGCAAACTGTTTTCTAAGATCACAAGACACCTACCACTTAAAAATAAATCCTAGTCTAGCATTATTTCAAGAATTTCCATAAACTTTAGAATATTCTCTTAATAAATGCTATAATAGGACTATCAAAACTAAGGAGATGCATTATGCCATTTGTAAAAATTGATCTCTTTGAAGGTCGTTCAGAAGAACAAAAGATTGAACTTGCTCGCGAAGTTACTGAGGTTGTATCACGTGTTGCCAAAGCACCTAAAGAAGCCATTCATGTTTTCATTAATGATATGCCAGAGGGAACGTACTACCCACATGGTGAAATGAAAAAGAAAAACTAATCATCAAAAAAGCAGTCACATCTGTGGCTGCTTTTTTGATATAAAAAATAAGTAAAATTCATCTCATGAAAACACATTATTTTAGGATAGTTTCCATTTCTGTATATCTCGGTTTCATACCTAAACGTTCGTAAAAACGTAGAGCATCTGCGTTATCATTCCATACGTGAAGTGTCAAATTATAACAATCTAGCTCCTTAGCATAGTCCAAGGCAAATTGGTAAAGCTTTTCTCCTAATTTTTGACCTCGAGCTTCCTTATCAACACATAAATCATCAATAAAAAGAGTCTTAACAGCCTTTTGTGGACCATCATTTTCAGTTTCTTCTTTAATCATTAAGAAAAGATGGCCCAAGATACGCCCTTCGTCATCCTCGTACACAAAAACAGGTTTTTTTGAATCATTAATTACTGCTTCTAACTCTGCATCTGTAAATTTACTGCCTTTTGACTTAAAAACATCAGGGCGCGCTTGATGATGAACAATAAGAATCTGCTCCAATAACTCCTGTAATCTTGGAATATCTTCAGATTTTGCTAAACGAATCATGATTACCTCCACAAAAAAAGATGGGTAAGACCCACCTTAATTCTTATTTACCAAGTTTTGCTTTAGCTGCATCTGCAAGAGCTGTGAAAGCTGCTGCATCGTTAACTGCCAAATCAGCAAGCATTTTACGGTTAACTTCGATTTCAGCCAATTTCAAACCATGCATCAATTGTGAGTATGACAAACCGTTCAAACGAGCTGCCGCATTGATACGTGTAATCCAAAGTTTACGGAAATCACGTTTCTTTTGACGACGGTCACGGTATGCATAGTAGTAAGAGTTCATTACTTGTTCTTTTGCAGTACGGAACAAGATGTGTTTTGCACCATAGTAACCTTTAGCAAGTTTCAATACACGTTTACGACGTTTGCGTGATACAACGCCACCTTTAACACGAGCCATTTATATATTCCTCCGAATTAATTCTAGTTTAGTTAATTTGTAATGCTTGTAGCGAATTAACGCATTTGTGAAAGCATTGATTTGATACGTTTAAAGTCACCTGAATGTACCATTGACGCTTTACGAAGGTGACGACGTTGTTTTTTAGTTTTACCGTGGAAACGGTGAGATGTGAAGGCACGGAAGCGTTTCAATCCACCTGAACCTGTACGTTTGAAACGTTTAGCTGATGCGCGGTGTGTTTTTTGTTTTGGCATTTTAAAATTCTCCTCTTAAAATAGTGTTAGTTTGACAATTATTTTTTGTCAGGAATTGGTGCAAGTTGCATGAACATTTGACGTCCATCCATCTTCGCTCTTTGCTCAATAATCGCAATATCTTGCGTTTTTTCAGCAAATTCCGCCAAGACCTTAGCTCCGATTTCTTTGTGAGTAATCATACGACCTTTAAATCGGATAGAAACTTTAACCTTGTTTCCTTTTTCAAGGAATTTACGGCCATTACGAAGTTTTGTTTCAAAGTCACCTTTATCAATAACTGGACTCAAACGAACTTCCTTAACGGTAACAACGCTTTGTTTCTTACGTTGTTCTTTTTGTTTCTTTTGATACTCAAATTTGAACTTACCGTAGTCCATAATCTTCGCAACAGGTGGCGTAGCTTGTGGTTGGATGAGAACCAAGTCAACATTTGCATCATCTGCAATAGCTTGTGCTTCTGACAATGGTTTAATTCCCAATTGTTCACCATCAAGACCAACAAGACGAACTTCGCGAACGCGAATTTCATCGTTAATGAATAGATCTTTCTTAGCTATGATCTTCACCTCTTTATTTTTTTAGAGAAAAACAAAGCGGACTTGATATACAAGCCCGCACACATAATATCCCTATAGGGATTTGACATGTTGGGCCAGACAACCTAAGTCGCAAGGCGAGAAGTTCTCACTTCTGCTTTTCTCATTGTTAATAGTATAACAAGTGAGTCATCCTTTGTCAATAATTTTTTTTGCTTTTTCTTGAATAAATTCCACAACACCATCAATAGATACACCTGTAGTGTCAAAAGTGATGGCATCTTCCGCTGGTTTAAGAGGTGAAACTTTACGATGACTATCTTTATAGTCACGTTCAGCAATTTCTTTTTTTAGAGTCTCAAGGTCAGCAGGAATACCTTTTTCGATATTTTCCTTATAACGGCGTTCCGCACGTTCATCAACTGAAGCAATCAAGAAAATCTTAAGTTCTGCATCAGGCAAAACCACGGTCCCAATATCACGTCCATCCATGATAATAGCACCATCTTGAGCAATACGTTGTTGTTGCGCAACAAGTTCTTGGCGCACTTCAGGAATGGCTGCTACCCAAGAAACATTATTTGTGACTTGGTTATCACGAATGGGGTGTGTAATATCAACATCACCAACATAAACTTGCTGACTACCATCTGCTGCTTTTCCGAATGAAATCGGATGTAGAGATAGTTGCTCCAAAATTTCTGGTACATTTTCCTCAGTCAAACCATTCTGCAAGGCCAAATAAGTTGCAGATCGGTACATAGCACCTGTGTCAAGATAAGTATAGCCAAGATTTTTTGCAATAATCTTGGCTACTGTACTTTTTCCACTTGACGCAGGACCATCAATAGCAATTCTAATATCTTTCATGATGTTCCTTTGCTTTTAAAATTATTGAACGTTAACGACGTCACCTGGGTTAGCATACCAGTAACCACTTGTCATGTGATCAGGGTTAAGACGTTCCAACTCATCTACAGAGATACCTGCACGTGCAGCGATAGAACCAGCACCTTCACCAGATTGAACAACAATTGATGAACCATCTGCTGCTGCCGTAGCACTTGATGGTGCTGTCTCAGCTGACTCAGTTGCATCTTCTTTTTCTACATGTTTAGAAGAGCTTGATGCTTTAGTTGAAGATGATTTCTCTTTTGAAGATTTTTCTGTAGTAGATTTCTCACTTTCCTCATCTTTGTTTGAGTCTTTCTTGCTAGATGAAGATTTAACAACTTTGCTAGTTGAAGATGAGTAGAATCCAGATGATTCCTTAGATTCCGCAGTTTTGTTTCCACCAACATTTGAAGTATAGAAAACAAAGAACAAAATACATACAACAATAACAAAGAATAATCCAAGCAAGACTGTCAAGAATGATGAATTAATGAATCCGCCACCTTTTTCGCGTTTTTCATCTGAAGGAGTGACATCCTCTTCTTCTTCATAATCCTCAAACTCATCTTCATCATCTAGAAAATCAGCGTCAACTACTTCTTCCAACTCTTCGTCAGAAACCTTATCTTCCCATGGTTTTTTACTCATGATATTCTCCTTGTAAAAACAATAAATCTATTTTAAAATAATACTATGAAAGTATCATTAATTCCAGAAAAATGTATCGCTTGTGGTTTGTGCCAAACCTACTCTCCCGTCTTTGATTATGATGACGAAGGTATTGTTAGGTTCAGAGACAGCGACCAACTCAATCAAATTATTGAAAATAGCCCTGAGACTTTGACTGCCGTCAAGTCTTGTCCCACTAAAGCCCTTATTTGCGAAGTTTAAGCTTGAGGGCTTTTTTTGATTCCTCATAAAAGGCAAAGTAATCAAAGTTTGTCATATGATCCAATAACTCTACCTCACCTTTGAAATCAGGGTGAAGGGCTAATGCATCTAAGAAATATTTCTTAGGCCACTTTCTCATATAAAACTGACGTTTTTTACCATTTTTAAAAATAAGGCACAAGCCAGTTTTAATCACTTCGACTTTTTCAATATCACTAATTTTCACTTTGCGTGGTCTAAAAATATTGAAAGAAACAATACGCAGAATCCCATGATCTTCAATAATAAAGTATCGATGGAAACCTAAACCAAATAAGGCAACGAAAATAGTGAAGAGCATCAAAATATGTGAGGGCACCGAGTACAACTCGAATAGAAGGGCCGCCGCAATAAAGATTGGCGTAATGGCTAAAGACCAGTAGATAATCAGCCAAGATAATTCGGGTTGCCAATGGTAACGATACTTGCCGAAAATTTTAATCATCTCAGCACCTCCATTACTTCTAATTTTACCATAAAATCAGTATTTAGCAAGCTCAATTAAGGTTTACTGACAATTCCAAGAATAACATCTACGGCTTTTTCCATTGTCTGCAAGGAAACGAACTCATATCGACCATGCATATTTTCGCCACCAGCAAAAAGGTTTGGAGTTGGAATACCCATAAATGAGATTTTTGAGCCATCTGTTCCGCCACGAATAGGTTCAATAACTGGCGTAATATCCAATTCCTCCATAACACCCTTAGCCAACTCAACAGGCGTCATATCTTTTTCAATCACCTGACGCATATTATAGTATTGATCTTTAAGTACCAAATCAACTCGTGTCTGACCGTAAGCTTTATTCATTTCATCGGCAATTTTTTGGAAGACTGCTTTACGATTTTCAAAAGACTCTGTTTCAAAATCACGGATGATATAAGAAGATTTTGCTTCCTCAACAGTACCTGTCATGGTTTGAAGATGGTTGAAACCTTGATAGCCATCTGTCAACTCAGGGCGTTCTTCTGCTGGCAACTGATTATGAAAATCAATTGCCAACTGCAGGGCATTAACCATTTGGTCTTTTGCTGTTCCAGGGTGGACATTGCGTCCGTGGAAGGTAAGTTCTGCTCCTGCTGCAGAGAAGGTTTCATACTGTAATTCACCCAAAGGTCCACCGTCAACTGTGTAGGCAAAATCGACATCAAAATCTTCGACATCAAATTTATCTGCACCGATTCCAATTTCTTCATCAGGACCAAAGCCTACACGAATCTCACAATGTTTGATTTCAGGATGAGCCTTCAAATAAGCCAAGGCTGTCATAATCTCAGCAATACCTGACTTATCATCAGCCCCAAGAAGAGTGGTACCATCTGTCGTAATAAGTTTCTGACCGACATAATTCTTGAGATTTGGAAAATCAGCTGGGTCTAGGTTATAACCTGAATTTCCAAGAGGAATGATACCTCCATCATAAGAGTCAATGACTTGCGGTGACACTCCCTCTGCATTAAAATCAGCGGTATCCATATGAGAGATAAAACCAATCTTACGTGTTAACTGGTCATCGTTAGCCGGAAGGGTTGCCACTAGGTATCCATTACTTTCCAAATAATGGATATTACTTAAACCTAGTTCTTCTAATTCTGGTTTTAAAACCTTCAAGGCAAAATCCACCTGACTTTGTGTTGTTGGCGTTCTTGTTGCATTTTCATCACTACGTGTATTGATTTTTACGTAACGTAAAAAACGCTCTAAGAGTAAATCGTAGGCCATAAGCACTCCTTTTGTTGTATTTAGTATTTACCTCAATTATAGCATAAAAACCCATCATAATGATGGGTTAACGTATAACTTAAACTTTAGATTCTTTTTCGTAGTAAGACTTAATACCTGCCACGATTGCGTTAGCTAAAGTCTCCTGATAAGCAGAGGTATTCAAACGGGCTGCTTCTTGAGGATTTGACAAGAAACCTAGTTCAAGAAGGACTGCTGGCGCTGTTGTCTCACGCAAGACCGCAAAGGTTTGACGTTTCACACCTTGGTTCTGAGCACCAGTCGCATTAATCAGGCTAGACTGGATGGCATTGGCCAAGGTATCACTCATGCTCAATCGAGTTGAATTGGCATGGTAGGTCGCATTAATACGTGATGGGTATTCTGCATAAGGTTGGTAATAATAAGTCTCGATTCCTTGTGCTGCTGAACTTCCTGAAGCATTGATGTGGATACTTACGAAGATATCTGATTCAGAAGCATTGGCTGCACGAGAGCGATCCGTCAAGTCAACATAGGTATCACTTGTGCGAGTGGTTACAACTTGATAGCCTTCTGCTTCTAGTTTAGCTTTCACGCGGCTTTGGATAGCCAAGGTCAAGCTCTTTTCAGAGATACCAAAGTAAGAAGCTCCTGGATCATAGCCACCATGACCAGCATCGAGATAGACAATCTTATTTAAAACATCGTAGTTCCCACTTGATGCTGAACCGATTTTCTTAGGTGCCACCACATCAGCTGAAGTTGCCCCAAAGCCGATATTCTTACCTGAAGCATCAACAATATAGCCATGAACGATGTACTTGCCTGAATTCCACTTGTGTTGGCTTGCTGAAATAGTCACCTTGTAAGAACCATCATCCTGTTTAGTGGCATTATGCCAAACAAGATCATCCTGACCATTTTGCTCAGACCAGACTGGGATAAGGACACCTGAAATACCACTTAGATTCGTCAGATTGGTGATAAGAACATCAAAGGTTCCACGATTTTTATCATTATTGGCAATAGTTAAAGTTCCTTGAGTCTTAGTGATATCAAGTGTTGCTTGTTTGCCACCAAGGCCAATATATTTACCGTCATTATCAACCAAGTAAACATGGGAATTATACAGACCGCTATCACCCTTATGGTTGCTTGAACGAACGGTTACCTTATAGTCTCCATTAGCTTGCTTAGCTGCCTTGTACCAGATGATATCATCTTGACCGTTCTCTTCTGACCAGGTTGGAACCAAGACTTCTTTGAAGCCTCGTGGCGCAACTAAATTTGAAATGACAAGATCATAGCTACCAGTAGCATTGTTGAGACCAGTGATGGCAAGGTCGGCTTTAGGATTTTGACTCTCTACTCCTTCATTTTCTAGGACGGAGTTGGTCGTATTGCTCACTGCATCCCATTCATAAAGTTTATAGGCTTCAATCAAAGAGATAAGTTTTCCAGCGTAACTTGGATCTGTCGCATATCCTGCATTCTTCAGTTCCTGAGCCGCAATGCGATAATCTGTTTCATTCACAACTTTTCGGTAATTGTTTTTTCGCCACTCGGTACTCGTGAAAAATTTTGCATGGTCTACTACGCTATCATTCCATGAGGTATATTTTCGAAAAGCTGCATTGATCTTGATATAGTCACCATTAACATATTCCTGGGTAGGCACAGTCACGATTTCTCCATTCCAGTCTTCTGAATCTTTAATGCCAAAAAGATTATTGTTGGGAGCCTTAGCAAGTTCAGAGCTTCCCCAACCACTTTCTAGGATAGCTTGCGCTGCCGTAATAGAGGGAAGGACTCCTTCCTTGGCTCCATCCATAGCTCCTTGCTTAATGGCACTAAGAAAATGACTTTGATTTTGATTAATTTCGCTAAGATCATCTGCCTCTTGATAAGAGCTTGTGGTCACAGAACTATTGGTTAAGACAGCTATTTTTGAAGAATCTGCCAGACTTGATTGCTTCTCCTCTAATACCCTTTCACTTTGTAGATTCATTTGACTCGTTGAATCATCGTGTACTCCTATTTCAGAATAACTTGTCGCATGATTATCTGTACTTTCTTTCAAAGTTGAAGATGTGTCAGTTGGTGATAACATTTCATCTGCTTTAGCCGAGTGACCAGACATGCCTAAAAATAAGATTGCTAGCATAACACCGCACAGTCCATAAGCTTTGCTTTTCTTAAATCCAAAATGAAATCCTAATTGCATCTTAATTTCCTTTTCTACTTACAATTTCTGCTAATTCATTTTAAGACGATGAAACTATCAGCATCATAAAGTTTTAAAATAAACCTTCACCAATTTATTCGCAAAAAAAAGCTAGAAACTTGTCAAAAGTTCCTAGCTTTTTTAGTAGTATTGAAATATTAATCGACATCAACGAAACCAAAACGTGATAGAGGATACAATCTGAAAGAGATAACACCTTTAATTTGGTCCTTTTCAATAAGACCAAACTTACGACTATCATCTGTATTACGACGGTTATCGTTCAGTACAAGATATTGACCCTTTTCAATCTTAGTTTGTTTATTATCTGTCAATGTTGCAATGGAAAAATCATCAGTGAAGAAGTTTCCAGGTGAAACTGTCGCCAAATAAGCTGATTTATCCTTGCTAATATAGGCTTCGTCAACTGACTTATCATTGACATAAAGGAAATCATCCATAGCTGTCACGCTCTTGCCCTCATCAGCAATAACACGACCAATATATTCCTTGCCATTAACTGTATAAAGAATAAAATCTTTTTTCTGAGGTTCAACATTTTTATTGAAAGTAACATAATCACCAGCATGAATATAGTCATTCGCCTGACCTTCAGTCACACGGTGTGTTGAAAAGACAAATGCTCTTAACAACAAAATCACTACAATGGCAAGAACTGCTATGATAATATTTCGAATTAAATCTCTCTTAACCATACTTACTCCTTATGGGTTCTAATAAAATCATAACATAAATAGAGAAATAAAAAAAGAGGGAGTGAACAAGCTCAATGTATCTCTCCCTCTCTTTAAACCAAGGATTAAAGCCTTTCGCAGCTTAATAATCCTCAAGAAATGTTTGCATATTGACATCATCTGGAACTAAGGCAAGGTATTTTTCTGCTGTTGCACGCGCCTGATCTCTGTAACCAAATTCCCTCAGGATATATGCATAATCATGGAGGAATTCAGGATTTTCAGATAAATCTGTAGCCAAATCTTGATAGATTTGAAAAGCTTCTTCTTCATCATCAAGTGCTTGGTAGGCCTTGGCAATGTTCCAACGAGCCAAAACAGAATCAACTTCGTAATCGGCTAAAGCTACCAGATCCTCGTAACGTTTTTCTTCTAAATAGAGAGTACTTAAACGTAGAACAATCTCATCTTGGTCCTCAGCGAGTGGTAAGGCTTGCTTCAGATAAGATTCAGCAGATTGAGTGTCATGCAACTCGTAGGATAACTGTGATGCTAACAAAAGTAATTGAACATCAAAAGCATTTTTTGAAATCCCTTGTTGTGCCATACGTAATGCTTCTTCAGTTTTATGTTCTGCATGTAAGGACAAGGCGTAAAAATACTCATAACCCTCTAAGTCAGCAGACATGGTTTCTATCTGCTTAAAGTAAAAATTAGCTTTTTGATACTCTTCTTGATCATAGAGCAAAGTGGCTAACTCAAAAGCAATGGTATCATCGTATTCAATTTCAATAGCTTTTTCCAAAAATTCACGAGCAGCTTCAAACTTACCTAGACTGGCATAAGCCTTACCAATGCGTTCATAAGTAGAAACGCCAGTCATTGCCAGGAGGTCACGATTATCCAATTTAGCATAGTATTGAATAGCTTGTTCAAAATTTCCAAGTTCAAATTCCATCTCAGCCAAACCAAAAATAATCAATGAGTCATCTGATAGTTGACTTGCCTCCAACAACTTATCACGTGCCACATCAGTTAGGCCCTCCATTTGGTAGAGGTCTGCCTTTACAATTAAAGCAGACAAATAGTCGTCAGAGTCTTCAGGTATGGCATCCAAATAAAGAAAGGCCTCTTCAATATCGCCATCTTCGGCTGCAATTTGTGCTAGATTGACATTAACCTCTGGAAAATCAAAACGAACTGTTTCGTAAATTTCCTGTGCCTGAGGTAAGAAACCAATAGACTCTAAGTATTGACCTAACTCAACAAGAACCTCTGCAGGATCTTCTCGTAAAGCTTTTTTAAAATATTTGTCTGCGTGGTCTAAATCTTGGTTTCCAATAGAGGCAACCATTTTTTCACTATTTAACATCGTCTTTTTGTCCTTCATTTTCTAAATCATCTTGATAAAGATTACTTACAGAACGGTACCAATCAAAAATCTCTCTAACAACAACCTTGACAGAAGCATAAATTGGAATCCCCAATAAGACGCCCCAAACACCGTAAAGAGAACCTGCTGTCAAGAGAATAAACATAATGGTAATCGGGTGAATACTTAGTTTATTTCCCAAAACGAGTGGAGAAACAAAACGTCCTTCAATAGTTTGCTCAATGACAAAAATGATGAGGACCTTGATCAGCATAGCAGGTCCTTGCACCAGCCCCATGATTACAACTGGTACCATAGCAAGAAAACTTCCTAGATAAGGAACCATGTTTAGAAAACCTGCCATAATACCAAAAGTCACACCATATCGAAGTCCTACAATCTTAAACATAATACAGAACATGATAGCAACGACAATAGCGACTGTAACCTGCCCTTGAACATAGCCTTCGAGCTGACTATTAATATCTGAAAGCATACGAACAGTTGTTTTACGAAAGCGAGTTGGTAAGGCTGAGACAAAGCTATGTTTCATCTTTTGGCTATCTCTTAAAAGGTAGAAGAGAATGAAAGGTGCCAAAATAATAGCTACTGTCACCCTTGCTACTGTGCTCGCAAAAGTCCCAACCCACGTCAAAGCCGATGAAGAAAAGTTCTCAGCATAGTTGACCATTCTCGCTGAGAAATCACTAAGCATGGACTCTAGATTACCGTGGAAGTTGGAAAGAATAGGAAGATTAATCCAACGTTCCGTCTCACTATTGGCACGTGCAATATATGATGGTGCATTTCTTATTAGGATCAAAATTTGATTTTGTAAGCTAGGAATAGCCGTCGAAATCCCCCAAACCAAGAGCAAGCCAAGAATAGCGTAGATGACCAAGATAGACATGGTTCGGTTTAGTCCGGTTCTTTCTACAAGTAGTACCAAAGGTTTTATTAAATAATAAAGGAGCATAGAAATAACCAATGGCAACATTATAATGGTCATAAACTGGATGACGGGTGAAAAAATAGGACTGATCTTGGTGAAAATCAAAACCGTCAAACCAATCAAAAGTAAGATGAAAAAGGCTACAACAGCCTGATTATTCAATATCCACTTAAAAAACCATGTTTCTGAAAAATGTTCTGTTTTTTTACGCTTCATAGTTCCTCCCTATTTATCATAAAAAGTGACACTCTTGTCTACTAAGTTTTGGTTACGATCATAGACAAATTTTGCAGAGAAGAAAGGCTTATCTTCAAGAATCCACTTGAAGATCTCGTAGTCACCTTCCCAAGTTGGTTTAGATAAGACCTCATCATAAGGTACCCATTCAAGCGTTCCTTCACGAGACTCCTCATCTGAGATGAGTTCTCCTTCAAAACCAGTTACCTTAAAGACATAGGTATACCAATCATGACCGGGGGTAAATTCTGGAAAGGTAATCATCCCTTTAAAATCCATCTCAGTCACTGTAAAATGGGTTTCCTCGAGAATTTCACGACGAGCACATTCGTCAGGCGTTTCTCCCTCTTCTAGTTTTCCCCCAACAGAAATCCACTTTCCTTCATGAACATCATTAGGCTTTTTATTACGATGTAGGAGCAAAAGCTCCTTCCCATTGTCAATATAACAAATGGTAGCTAACTTTGTCATAATGCATCTCTTTTCCAATGTTTTTTAATATTATACCAAATATGGGATTGGATTTGGGCTTTGAGCAAACGATTTTGAGATATAGTTGAAAATCTGCTTTTCTGAATCTCCGGACAAACAAAAAGAGAACCAGATTGGTTCTCCTTTAATCTCTTTAGTATTTCAAATAACGGCGCATTGCCATACGTGACCCAATCGAACCGATAATGATACCGACTGCAAAGAGGGTTCCGATAACCGCATAGACAAACCACTCTGGATCATACATCGAAATACCACCTTTGACAAAATCAGGGTTCAAAGATGAGTAAACCATGTGATACAAAAGATAAATAAGGCCAGAAGGAATGATAGCACCAAGTGCACCAATCCAAGCACCCTCCATCAAGTAGGGACGACGAATATATGAATTCTTAGCACCTACCAAACGCATGATTTGAATTTCAGTCGCACGTGACATAATGGTAATACGGATGGTATTTGAAATCAATAGGACAGCCACAATCGTTAAAAGAGCTGTGGCAATGATTCCCCAAAATTGAACACGTTTCATAGTAGACATCAGAATTTCGGTATCTGACCCACCAAAGTTAGCATTATCAACGCCCTGAATGGCTTTAGCTTCCTTAGCAACTCGACTGACATCATCTGGTGATTTCGTTTGAACGATGTAAACATCAGATAGTGGGTTAGCATCCCCAGTCGCTGTCTCGAAACTTGACCCCATTGTTTCAATGAGTTGTTTCTTTTGTTCTTCTTTGCTAGAGAAGGTAACCTTATCTACACCTTTGATTTTGGTCAAAGCATCATAAATCTTATGGTAGTCTTTATTAGCTACAATCTGTCCAGAAAGTTCCTTGACTGTTTTCGAGGCATCTGATGAATCTGGATCCAAATAGACATTGACCTGAATGTTCTTTTCAATATCTGAAGCCAATTTCTGTGTATTCAAGATAACAGAGCCAAAGACACCTAAAAGTGAAAGAACAATCATTACCGAAAATACTGCCGTAAGTGTCGACAACAAATTACGTTTGAGATTCTTAATCGATTCTCCTAAATGGCGGAAAAAGCGTCTAATCATGGTAACCGTACTCTCCTTCCTCTTCATCACGAACAATACGTCCTTCTTCAATCGCTACGACACGATGACGAAGGTTATTAACGATAGTTGAGTTATGGGTTGCCATTATAATGGTAGTCCCTTGCAAGTTAATACGTTCAAGGACTTGCATAATTTCCCATGAAATTTCTGGGTCCAAGTTCCCTGTTGGTTCATCCGCAATCAACACTTTTGGATTATTGACGATAGCACGCGCAATAGCGACACGTTGTTGCTCACCACCAGACAATTGATTTGGGAATGAACGCATCTTGTGTTTAAGACCAACCAACTCGAGAACCTCTGTCACCCGTTTCTTGATATGACGAGGTTTCTCACCAATAACTTCCATGGCATATGCAACGTTTTCAAAAGCCGTTTTCTTTGGAAGGAGTTTATAATCCTGGAAAACAACTCCAATAGAACGTCTCAAGAGTGGAACATCTTTCTTACGAAGTCGAGTTAAATCAAACTCTCCAACCTTCATAGAGCCACTCGTTAATTTTTCTTCTTGGTAGAACAAGCGAATTAAACTTGATTTACCAGCACCAGAAGGGCCGACTAAGTAAACAAACTCCCCAGAGTTAACAGACAAATCAATGTGTCTAAGGGCTGTTGTTGACTTATCATACTTCTTAGTAACATCTTTTAATTCAATAAGAGCCATAATGTCAGTATTCAACTACTAAAATAGCTGAAGCCTTCCTTTCATTGAGATAGAATATCTAAATACTTAAAAATAGTATATCGTTACTATTCTTCCATACGCCACTTGAGGTAGGCATCGATGAAGCCTTCAATATCTCCATCCATTACCTTATCAACCTGGGCAACTTCATAGCCTGTACGGTGATCTTTAACCATGGTATATGGCGTGAAAACGTATGAGCGAATTTGGCTTCCCCAAGTGATTTCTTTCTTATCACCTTTCAAAGCATTCACTTCTTCTGCTTTCTTTTCTTGCTCCATTTGATAGAGCTTAGCTTGAAGCATCTTCATCGCACGGTCGCGGTTTCCGTATTGTGTACGGTCGACCGTTGAAGCTACAACAATACCTGTTGGAATGTGGGTCAAACGCACACCTGTAGACACTTTGTTGACGTTCTGACCACCAGCACCACCTGAGCGGAATGTATCCATCTTGATGTCATCATCACGAATCTCAACTTCAATGGTGTCATCCAATTCAGGCATGACTTCCACTGATGTAAATGAGGTATGACGACGTTTGGCAGAGTCAAATGGTGAAATACGAACCAAACGGTGGACACCCATTTCTGACTTGAGGAAACCATAAGCATTAGGTCCTTCAAAAGCAAGGGTTACAGATTTGATTCCAGCCTCATCACCCGCCTGATAATCCAAAGTTTCGACCTTGAAACCTTTGGCGTTTCCATAACGTTGGTACATACGGAGCAACATATCAGCCCAGTCTTGAGCTTCTGTCCCACCAGAGCCTGGGTGAATTTCCAGGATGGCATTGTTATGGTCATATGGTTCAGACAAGAGCAATGTCATCTCGTAACTTGTCATAATCTTATCAAGTTTTTCGAGTGTTTCTTCAAGCTCTTCTTGAACACTATCATCTTCTTCCAACATTTCTAAATAAAGCTCTGTCTCGTCAGAGAGTTCTTGCATATTGTTGAAAATTTCATATTTCATTTTGAGCTCATTTAACTCTTGTGAGGTCTTTTGAGCTGCAATATTATCATTCCAAAAATCTGGCTCAGTCATTCGGTTTTCGAGGAGCGCAATGTCCTCTTCCAAACGATCTAAGTCAAAGAGACCTCCCGAAGCTCACGAGCTTCTCTTGATTTTCAGAGATTTTTTGGCGAATTTCTGCCACTTCCATGGATAGGTTTCCTCCATTTTATAGTATTATGCTTAATTCTAGCATAAATCACTTAAATTTGCCATTTTGCACACACAAGCTCCCACTCTGCTTGGGATTCTTCATCCTTAGGTGACAGTTCCCTCATGTAATCTAACATAGCCTCATCGGGTTTCTTAACAATCTCACCGAGAGCCCAAATGGCCGTCGCCGTATGAATGGGATTATTATTCTTATCAATTATCTCCATCAGTTTGACAATAGCATTGCGATCATGTAGGTTAGCCAAGGCAATAATAGCATTGCGTTGAAGAATATTCTTTCCGCGCCATGAACCGGCAATCATCCCAAATTTCTCCTTGAAGGATTTGTTGGTCAGCTCAAGAAAAGGAAGTAATTCGGGCATGGCAAGGTCAGGATCAATGTCCGAAGCCAGTGGATTATCGATACCTCTGTTATATGGACAGGAAATCTGACAAATGTCACAACCATAGATAACAGTCTTTATCTTCTTTCGAAACTCCATATCCATCATGCCTTTATCCTGTGTTTGAAAGGATAGGCAACGACGGGCATTCATAGTTCCATCGCCGATGAGACAAGAGGTCGGACAGGCATCCAGACAACGACGGCAATCCCCACAACCATAATCAACTTCTTGGTCTGGTTCAATCTCTAGATTAGTGATAAGCTCGCCAAGATACATGTAGGACCCGTATTCTTTCGAAATAACTAGTCCATTCTTTCCGATAAAGCCAATACCAGCTCGCTTGGCCACTGCTGTATCGACCAGAGCTCCAGTGTCCACCATACCTTTATATTCGAAGTTTTCCGTCAATTTTTCAATGCCTTCTGCCAAGCGTTTTAGTTTGTCCTGCAAAACATAGTGATAATCTAGACCCCATGAATTTGGAGTGATTTTACCACGCTTATATTCTGTTTTTTGGGGTTGTTGTGGCAGCTTATGCGGATAGGCAACTGCAATGGAAATGATGGTTTTAGCTGATTCCAAGGTCAACTTAGGATAAATACGCTCTTCAATATTTTTATGTTCAAAACCTGTTGTTCGCCCTTCTTCGACACCAAGTCGAAGGGATTTTTCCAGATAGGCAAAATCATCAGCGGTTGTAAAACCAATTTTTGAGATGCCAATTTCCTTGGCCATCTTTTGTATTTCTAACTTGATATCCATATTCTTATCATAATGAAAATGTAGTCCAAGGGCAAGTATTTTCCATCATCTTCATTTAGAGACAAGCCTTAACCTTTTTGTTACAATGTTTTTATGACAAGACTTGCAGTAATGAGTGATTTACATATTGATTTGAATCACTTTGAAACATATGAAATCGATACTCTAATAAAGTGCCTAAAAGATCAAGAAGTTAGCCATCTCCATATCGCTGGTGATATTTCTAACCATTATTATGCTGACACAAAACCTTTCCTACGAAAACTGTCCAAGGCGGTCAAGGTTACCTATAATTTAGGCAATCATGATATGCTTGATTTAGATGATGAGCTTATTGATAATCTTGATTTTCAGGTGATTGATTTAGGAAGTAAGACCTTATTGGCTTTTCACGGGTGGTATGATTATTCCTATTCTGATGAAAATTTGGAAAAGATTCTTAATCGTAAGAAGCAACTCTGGTTCGACCGTCGACTTAAGCGTTTAGATACTGATCCGGAAATCTGTCAAAGGAGTCTCAAGAAGCTAGATAATATCTTAAGTGAATTAGACACTAGTAACCTTATAGTTGCCATGCACTTCGTTCCTCATAGTCGTTTCACCATGACGCACGAACGTTTTAAACCTTTTAACGCTTATTTGGGATCTGAACAATTCCATCAGATTTTCGCCAAACATGGTGTTAAAGATGTTGTTTTTGGTCATGCCCACCGCAGTTATGGGAGGGTAACTATTGACGGTGTAACCTATCACTCGCGTCCTCTTGGATACCGACGAGAATGGGACTTAACCATTGACTTTGTTTCCAATCATCCCGAACTCAATCCTACTGGAACATGGAACCTCTCCAAGCGTTACAACCTAGTCAAGAAACGACAAGAGTTTTTAGAATATGAAAAAAAGGAACTAGCAAATGAGTTCCTTTCCTCTATGACACTATTCGATTTGTAGAACGACTCTTATGGGAGTCGTTTTTTTAGTCGATGAAAAATCCCTGCTTTTGAAGATCCTTCAAGGTATTAGCACGATTGGCAACGGATTTATCCATGGTCTTAGCAATCTGAGTCGTAAATTCATCAACCCTATTATTGAGATCGCGGAGATCATAATACTCATGGACTTCAGCGTCGTAATCTTTTAGCTCCTCCAAGGGATTTTCTAAATCCTGATAATAATTTTCCATATGGATAACGTGACGTGGCAAACGAGGTTTAAGCTGTGGTTCCTGATCTGGCCAACCAACTGCTAGGCCTACTGCTGGATAGACATACTTTGGAAGTTTGAGAAGCTCCGAAAGCTTGGCATTATCATTCAAGATACTACCCAAATAAACTGTTCCCATGCCTAAACTCTCAGCAGCTACTACCACATTTTGAGCAGCAATCATTGCATCTGAAAAGGCCGAGATAAAGCGTTCGGGACTACCTTGCACCAAGGCTTCAGCGCCCTTTGCCTCTGCAATCAAAGTATTACGTCTTTGGTCTACAACAAATACAAAAAGATGCCCAGCATTTGGAATATAAGGCTGATTCGCAATTTCAGCAATTTCTTCCTTCAATTTTTGATCAGTAATACTGATAATCGAATAGGATTGTCTAAAATTACTAGTTGCCGTATGTCTGGCAACATCAACCAGAAGGTCAACTTCTTCCTGTGTCAAAGCTAGAGGTTTAAATTGGCGAATACTACGATGATTAAGTTGCGTCTTAATAGTTTCGTTCATGGCTTTCTCCTTACCTAGTGACTACTTTACTTTAATTATAAACAAGACAGTTGGCGAATTCAAGATTTGATAAGAAAAAGCCAGAGACTTAATCTCTGACTCTTATTTGTTAAATAGCATTCTTATCTTTGCCAAGGGCACGTTGACCAGCCTTAACCAATTCAACAAGTACCACAATCAAGAAAGAACCCACAATAACTGCAAGCCATTGTGTCAGACTCAGGTGTGACACATGGAAAAGGTTATTAAATCCAGGAACTACAATAGTTGCCATCAAAAGAACGAAGGCCACTGGAATTGCCCAGTTGAAAGTCTTGTTTCTAAAGAGACCAACTTTAAAGACTGATTGATAAACTGATTTAACGTTAAAGGCATGGAGCAACTGGATTAATCCAAGTGTGGCAAAGGCCATTGTAAGGGCATCCGCATGAATTTCTGCTTGCGTATGGTGCTCTGGGAAGGCAAGGCCCCAACCATATACTGCAAGAACAAGGATAGTTTGGAAGACACCTTGATACATAATCGCTCCGAAGACACCACCATCAAAGAAGTTTGATTGGCGACCACGAGGTTTGTGAGTCATAATACCTGGTTCAGCTGGCTCAACCCCAAGTGCGATAGCTGGAAGTGTATCAGTGACTAGGTTAATCCATAGAAGGTGTACTGGTTGAAGCACATCCCAACCAAACAGTGTAGCAAAGAAGATAATGAAGACTTCGGCCATGTTGGCTGACAAGAGGTATTGGATTGATTTTTGAATATTTGAGAAGACCTTACGTCCTTCTTCTACGGCAACGATAATTGTCGCAAAGTTATCATCGGCAAGAACCATATCTGAAGCACCCTTAGAAACCTCTGTACCTGTAATTCCCATACCGATACCAATATCAGCTGTTTTAAGTGAAGGCGCATCATTAACCCCATCACCTGTCATGGCAACAACCTTGCCATCATTTTGCCAAGCCTTAACGATACGAACCTTGTGTTCAGGAGACACACGCGCATAGACAGAGTACTGTTTGAAGACTTTTTGGAATTCTTCATCAGAAAGCTCATTAAGCTCAGCGCCAGTAAAGACATGATCTTCCGTATCATTTGGATCGATGATACCAAGACGCTTAGCGATTGCTTCTGCTGTATCTTGGTGGTCACCTGTGATCATAATTGGACGGATTCCCGCTTCTTTAGCGACACGGACAGCCTCTGCTGCTTCTGGACGTTCTGGGTCAATCATACCTACCAAACCTGAGAAAATCAAATCAGACTCAACAACTGCAGATTCCAAGGTAGGAATGTCATTCGTTGTCTTATAAGCCATCATCAAGACACGAAGGGCTTGTTTTGCCAAGTCCTTATTAGTTGCAAGGATAGCTTGTTTATCTTCATCTGTGATAGGACGGACCTCACCATTGATTTCAATACGAGTCACACGTTTGAGCAATTGGTCAGGCGCACCTTTAACGGCTACAAAGTATGTACCATCCGCTTCTTTGTGGATAGTAGACATGAGCTTACGGTCAGAGTCAAATGGCAATTCTGCCACACGAGGCTCTGATTTTAAGATGTCACGCACATCAAAATTGTGGTCCAAACCAAATTGAACAAGAGCTGTTTCTGTTGGATCCCCGATCAATTTACCATCAGGGTCCACCTTTGTATCATTGGCAAAGTTCATAATACGAAGGGTTGTATTGTCAGCACCAAGTTCCGTAGAAGCGTTTTGCAATTGACCGTTTGTATAGATTTTTTCAACAGTCATTTGGTTCATGGTTAAGGTACCAGTCTTATCAGATGCGATAATTTCTGTTGAACCAAGGGTTTCAACAGCTGGCAATTTACGAACAATCGAATTGCGTTTAGCAAGGGTCGTTGTCCCAAGTGACAAAAGAATGGTTACAATGGCAGGCAAACCTTCAGGAATGGCTGCAACCGCAAGAGCAACGGCAACCATCAAGCCTTCAAGGGGCTGTTCGCCACGAATGAAGACACTAACCAAGAATGTCACCAAAGCAATAGCGACAATCAGATAGGTCAAGGTCTTAGACAATTGCTCCAAGCTTTGTTTCAATGGCGTTTGTGATTCGTCCGCATTAGCCAACATATCGGCAATCTTACCGACCTCAGTATACATACCAGTATTGGTTACAACTCCAGTACCACGACCATAAGTAACGTTAGAGTTTTGGTAACCCATATTCACACGGTCACCGATACCCGCCTCTGCTTCAACTGTCTCGGTAACGTCCTTTTCAACTGGAACGGATTCACCGGTAAGGGCTGCTTCTTCAATCTTAAGTGAGGCAGCTTCGAGCAAGCGCATATCCGCAGGAACAACATCACCTGCTTCAAGCAAGACGATATCTCCAGGAACCAATTCGCGTGAATCAATTTCAACGACATGGCCATCACGGCGCACACGAGCCATAGGGCTAGACATGTTTTTGAGGGCTTCAATAGCCGCTTCTGCTTGTCCTTCTTGATAAACACCAAAGGCTGCATTCAAAACAACAACGGCTAAAATAATGCAGGCATCCGTCAAACCATGCATACCTTCTGTAATAACAGAAAGGGCGGCAGCGACAAGCAAGATGATAATCATCAAATCTTTAAACTGATCGATGAATTTTGACAAGAGGCTGCGTTTTTCACCTTCATCCAACTCGTTATAGCCATAGGCATCTAAACGTTCCTTGGCTTGTGCAGTAGACAAACCATCAACAGAAGTGTCCAAGTTTTTTAGGACTTCTTCCTCTCCTTGTGTGTAAAACAAGGTTTTACTTTGTTCTTTAGACAAAATAATCTCCTCCTTCTATATAGGGAAAAATGGCTAACAAGACTCTTTTTATATAAAAAATCATACAAAAAGAGACTTGTTTAATAAAAAACAAGTCTCGCTGTTTAAGAATATGCCGGAAATATAAAATTTCGTAATGACGACATAATCGCAACTGTTAATCAAATCTCATGATTACAGTCACCTGCTACTCCCTTATTTGTACTAAACATTTTATCATAAATTATTCTTTATTCAAGCAAAATGATTCTATTTTTTCAAAAATTAAAACCAAGAAACTTCTAATTCATAATCAGCAAAAACATCTTCTGTTTCTGGATGTTTCAATTGATAATGAATATCAACTGTCTGTCCATTAGAGTCATGGGCAAATAAACTAGTGTCTGTCAGAAAATGCTGGGTACCAAGCGGTGTCGGAATGTGGACCAAGGCAGGTACTTTAGCAGAAAAACGCATAATGGATTTAGGATTAGAAAAGCGTGTCATCACTAGCTCATCCTGATTCAACTTAATAACCACTTTTTCTTTCTCGGAATTATGATGAACAAGATAGGTATAATCCCCTTTTTCCATAACCTCACAAGTGTGGATTTCTTCGATAATTTCCGTTTGATCGCCTACTTTAATTTTGTTTTTGATTTTAATTTCCATTGATTACTCCTTTCTGTTCTATAACTACTTTTTACTTAAGACGATAGCAACTCTAACCTCAAAGAGAGTTTCAACATTGCGTTTACCCTTTCTGCTTCAAGTAAACCACCTGGGTTTGTTTGACAAAGCCAATCTTTTCATACAAGCGTTTGGCACCTACATTGCTATCTTCCACTGCAATTTGGAAGGACTTGTCATTTTGCGCAATGAGTTGATTGACGACTGATTTTGCCAGATAGCTTCCATAGCCTTGGCCACGATAGGCTTCTGCTACGGCAAGTCCATAAAGGTAGTTGCTATTCCCAGATAAATCGACCGTACAAACTCCAATCACTTGACCTTCTTTGATGAGGATGTAAAGTAGGCCATCAGAGTCCTTCAATGCCTCTGTAATGTATCTGCGACTTACTTCGAGTGTTTGCTCTGCATCAGAAAAGGCTTGGTGGTGGAGATGGGCAATTGCATCTAGGTAAGAAGGTTCAGCTAAGAGCACCTTGACATCTGAACAGGAATCCAGAGCATATGGTGTTCTGTCTCTCCCTAGCCAGGTTTCCGTCTCTTCATCTTCAACCAAATCCCAATGACTTGCCAAATCAGGATGATGATCGAGAAAAACACGCTCCGTCTGAAAGGTCACTGAGCGAATAGGGTAAGATGCCATTTCTTTTTCAAAGCTTCTATACATCGCATGGGCAATACCCTCGCGACGATGACTAGGGTCCACTAGGATGCTCACTTCAATGTCTTCATCATCCGCATAAACCGTTAATAAGCCAAGCAACTCTCCCTCTTGACAATAGAGGAAAAAGGCCGGCATATTGGAATCAAAATTAAGCATATTGGAGAGATAAGGTTCTCGAAAGGTTTGATCATGGGCTTGGCAGCTAGCAATCAATGCTTTTGCTGACTTCCGTTCTTGCTCCGTCAATTGGTTGGTTGCTCGAATCACTTTATCTCTCCTTTATTTGTCTGACCTTATTTTACCAATTAAAAAGCATTTGGGCAATTCTTACCTAATCTACTTCTTTAAAGAGACAATAATACTTTTCTCAGGAAGAACTATGACAAAGCGCCTAAATTTTAGTAAAATAGAAGGGAAACTAACTAAACGAAACAGGTAATTATTATGTCTATTAAACTTATTGCTGTTGATATTGATGGAACGCTTTTAAATAGCCAACGTCAAGTTACACCGGAAGTCTTTCAAGCGATTCAAGATGCTAAAGCTGCTGGTGTAAAGGTTGTTATTGCGACTGGTCGCCCTATTCCAGGAGTACTTCCACTTCTTGAAGAGCTTAACCTCAACCAAGACGGAGATTATGTTATCACCTTCAATGGTGGGCTTGTCCAAGAGACTTCTACTGGTAATGAATTGATCCGTGAGACACTTTCATACGAAGACTATCTTGACATTGAGGTTTTGGCTAATAAGCTTGGCGTTCATTCTCACGCTATTACTAAAGATGGTATCTACACAAGTAATCGAAACATTGGTCGCTACACAGTTCATGAATCTACACTTGTTCATATGCCAATTTACTACCGTACACCTGAAGAGGTAGTTGACAAGGAATTTGTTAAGGCCATGTATATTGATGAACCTGAAGTCCTCGATGCAGCCATTGCCAAACTTCCACAAGAATTTTATGACCGCTTTACCATTGTAAAATCAACACCATTTTACCTAGAAATTCTCAAGAAAACAGCCAATAAAGGGATTGCTGTAACCCATCTTGCTGAAAAACTCGGTTTTTCTAAAGAAGAGACTATGGCTATCGGTGATGAAGAAAATGACCGTGCTATGCTTGAAGTCGTCGGCTCTCCTGTTGTTATGGAAAATGGTAATCCTGAATTGAAGAAAATTGCGAAACACATCACAAAATCAAATGATGAATCTGGTGTCGCTTACGCTATTAGAAAGTGGGTTCTAGAATAATATGTATACCTATAAAACTGGACTCAGTACTTCTGAGCATGACCGCTTTGTTATAGACAGTCCTCAAACGAATTTATTACAGAGTAGTTCATGGGCAAAAATCAAAGATAGTTGGGGAAATGATCGCCTTGGTTTCTACCAGGACGGTAATCTCGTTGCTGTCGCTAGTATCCTTATTCAGCCACTCCCTCTTGGCTTTTCTATGATTTATATCCCTCGTGGACCTATTATGGACTATCAAGATAAAGAGTTGCTCGCCTTTGTTATGGCTTCGCTTAAAAAATATGCCAAAACAAAGCGTGCCCTCTTTGTGAAATTTGACCCTAGCCTCTTTGTGACTAAAAACTTGATTTCACAAGAAGCTGAAATCCGTAAAGAGACTATGGCAATTGCCAAAGACATCCAAGCTCTTGGTATTGAATGGACAGGCCTCACTGAAGATATGGCTGAGAATATCCAACCTCGCTTCCAGGCTAATATCCATAAGGAAGATTTCACTGAGGAACAACTCTCTAAGAGTACCAAGCAGGCTGTTCGTACTGCTCGAAACAAGGGGATTTCAGTCCAATTTGGTGGCACTGAGCTTCTTGAACAATTCGCATCTTTGATGAAGAAGACAGAGGCCCGTAAGAACATCCACCTTCGTGGCATTGATTATTATGAAAAGTTGTTGACTACCTACCCAGAATCTTCTTACATTACACTCTCAACTCTTGATTTACCAGCTCGTCTCAAAGACCTCAATAAGCAACTCGAAAAGAACCTTGCTGATGCAGCTAAGTTCACTGAAAAAACTAAACCAGGAAAAATCGAGAACAATAAACAAGAGCACAAGAGACTTAAAGAGGAAATTGACTTTCTTCAAGAAAAAGTTGATGCTGGAAATAAGACGGTCCCACTCTCTGGTACACTCGTTCTCGAATTTGGCAAGACGTCTGAGAATATCTATGCAGGAATGGATGAAGATTACCGCCGTTATCAACCGGCTATCCTGACAT
This sequence comes from Streptococcus sp. 27098_8_74, assembly GCF_041431705.1. Taxonomy (NCBI): domain Bacteria; kingdom Bacillati; phylum Bacillota; class Bacilli; order Lactobacillales; family Streptococcaceae; genus Streptococcus; species Streptococcus sp. 27098_8_74. The sequence continues at coordinate 5,559 of NZ_JAPVYF010000002.1, read as the reverse complement.
GGTATGAAACAGCTAATCACGCTTTTGAGCGTGGTGCTGAGTGGCAAAACATGGGAGGAATTGAAAATTCACTAGATGGTGGTTTGTATAATTTCAAGTCCAAATTTAACCCACGTATTGAACAATTCATTGGGGAATTCAATCTTCCAGTTAGCCCTCTATACGGACCAGCCAATTTTGCCTATAAACTCCGTAAGAAATTACGTAGCAAACATTAATAATATATAAAATGAGACTCCATCTTGGAAGTCTCATTTTTTGATGATAACTTAGCCTTTATCAGGAATAACCTTAAAGAGATAATAAGTGATGAAGACCGTCAGGCAAAAGAGTCCGATTTTCACCCAAAAGATAGGTGCAAAAAAGATTGAAATTCCCATTAAAACATATATTTGGATGATAATCTTTTTCTTTCGTTCTTTGGCAATTGATTTGGTTTCTCGAAAATCGGCTACATAACTTTGATACAGCTTAGTTTGATATAACCATTTCTCAAAACGTTTGGAACTTCTAGCAAAGCAAGCAATGGCTAAAAGTAGAAAAGGTGTTGTGGGTAAGATAGGAAGAGGAATCCCAAGAATTCCCAAACCGAGCGAGACAAACCCTAACGAGAGATAAATTACTTTCATAAATACATTCCTTTTAAAAAGCTGCACTAAACGCATTAGTGCAGCTCTTCTGCTATTTTTAAATGTCTGTCAGTGGAGTCGCTGTGTCCGGTGAGGTATCACAAACTTTAAAGTCAGTTCCAACACCAAAGTCAGCACGTGCCAACTGATTTTCCATCGTCATGTGGGCCAACTCCTTGATATTATTTTCTTTAGAAAGGTGACCCAAGTAGATCTTTTTAGTTTTATTACCGATGGTACGAATCATAGCATCCGCTCCATCTTCATTACACAAGTGACCTTGATCAGAGAGAATACGTTGCTTGGTTGACCAAGGATATGAACCTGCTCTAAGGATTTCAACATCATGATTGGACTCAATCAGATAGCCGTCGGCATTCTCAATAATACCTGCCATACGATCAGAAACATAACCCGTATCCGTCAACATAACGAAACTCTTTCCATCTTTCATAAAGCGATAGAACTGTGGATCAATAGCATCGTGACTAACTCCAAAAGACTCAATATCAATGTCTCCAAAGGTCAGAAGCTTATCACGAGAAAAAACATGTTTCTGGCTATTATCAATCTTACCAAGCATATTTTTACTATCCATAATTTGCCAGGTTTTCTCGTTGGCGTATATATCCATGCCATATTTACGAGCTAAAACGCCTACACCATGGATGTGATCCTTGTGTTCATGCGTTACTAAGATTGCATCCAAATCACTCGGATCACGATCAATCTCAGCTAGCAAACTTGTGATTTTCTTACCAGACAAACCAGCATCTACAAGAATCTTCTTCTCTGGAGTTTCCAAGTAAAAGGAATTACCAGTTGACCCTGAAGCCAAAATACTATATTTAAACCCTAAATCTGAGGTCATTTCTACTACATCTCCCATTCATCAACCATCATGGCATCCTTGTCATATGGAAGCACAATTGTAAAAGTTGAACCCTTACCATACTCACTTTTAGCCCAAATAAAGCCCTTATGTTGTTTAATAATTTCTTTTGCAATGGACAAGCCTAGACCAGTTCCACCCTGGGCACGACTTCTGGCCTTATCAACACGGTAAAAACGGTCAAAAATCAAAGGCAAATCTTTCTTAGGAATACCCAAACCTTGGTCAGAAATAGAAACAATCAACTGTGAATCAGTTGTCTTCATAGACACTGTAATCTTACCGCCATCAGGCGAATACTTGATAGCATTATTAAGAATATTATCCACGACCTGGGTCATCTTATCTGTATCAATCTCCACCCAAATTGAGTTTACCGGATAATCGCGAATGATTTCGTAAGTTTTACCTGTATTGGTTTCTTGACTTTTAATCTGATCAAAACGATTCAAGATATAGGTCATGAAGGCCGTGAAATTGGTCATCTCAACGTCAAGTTGGGTACTCTTATTGTCAATACGTGATAGTGCCAAGAGGTCAGAAATCATTCGCATCATACGATTGGTCTCATCCAAAGAAACTTTGATAAAGTTAGGAGCAATCTCTTCGTCGAGAGCACCATCATCAAGTGCCTCCAGATAGGATTTTACAGAAGTCAAAGGTGTACGCAACTCATGACTAACGTTTGAGACGAAGAGTCGACGTTCACGCTCTTCTTTTTCTTGCTCAGTGGCATCGTGAAGAACGGCAACCAGACCTGAGATAAAACCTGATTCTTTACGAATAAGGGCAAAATTAACACGTAAGGTCACAAACTCATCGTTGGCATCTCGACGTGACAAATGAATTTCAGGAGTCTTAGAGAGCAATTCACTATAAGTATAGGGATTTTCGCCATCTAATAAATCTAAAATGGACATCTGTGTCGCTGTTTCATAATCTAGATTCAACAAACGCTGAGCTGTGCTATTAATCATGGTAATTTGACCACGGCGATTTGTCGCAATAACTCCATCACTCATGTAAGAGAGGACTGATGATAAGCGGTTTTTTTCCTGGGCTAGATTTTCATGCGTCAAACGAAAGACATCCGATAAATCATTCAAGCTGTCAGCTAGCTCTAAAAGCTCTGGATCACCCTTTAAGCGTAACTCCTCGTTATAGTTACCTGCCATTAAGGACTTGACCCTCTTGGTCAACTTTCGAATATTTTTGACTCGTCGATAATCACGATATGCAAGAAAAATAAAGTAGAAAGCCACAAAGAGGAGCGTAAAGAGTAAGGCTAGTTCAAAGCTTGTGATGTTTAAGCCAATACTAGTCATAATTCTTCATATAATAACCAACACCACGACGCGTCAAAATATATTCAGGACGACTAGGTGTATCTTCAATTTTTTCACGGAGACGACGAATGGTTACGTCAACCGTACGAACATCACCAAAATAGTCATAACCCCAAACAGTTTCAAGTAAATGCTCACGCGTCATCACTTGTCCCATGTGAGTTGCCAGATGGAAAAGCAACTCAAATTCACGGTGTGTGAGCTCGACTTCATTTCCACGTTTTTTAGCAACAAATGCATCTGGAACAATAATCAACTCACCAATTGAAATCTCCTGCTTGCCAGAGTTAGAGCTTTCTTCTGCTGCTGTTTCAATAGTCTCTGTACGACGCAAGTGAGCTTTGATACGTGCCAACAATTCACGATTAGAAAATGGTTTCGTCACATAGTCGTCCGCCCCAATTTCTAGCCCGATAACCTTATCAAACTCGCTATCCTTAGCGGAAAGCATGATAATCGGTGTGTGACTTGTCTTTCGAATTTCCTTAGCAACTTCTAAACCATCTAGTTCAGGCAACATCAAGTCCAGGATGACCAAGTCTGGCTTTTCAGCTTCAAACTGCTCCAAAGCTTCACGACCATCAAAGGCTGTAACCACTTCATAACCTTCTTTAGTTAGATTAAACTTGATGATATCCGAAATCGGTCTTTCATCATCAACAACTAGAATTTTTTTCATATAAACACCTCATCGGTTTTCTTAAGTCATTCAATTTGTAAAGTAGAAAACTTTACGTATCAAACATATTATACCAAAAAATAGGTTAAGGACCAAGTTTCTACTATAGATATTGAGCTGATATACAAGCTTTCCTTCTTTTTTGAGATACCTTTGCAATGTGTAATCGGTTAAAAGGCGAACATTATGATTGAATTTTCAAACATTTTTGACATTTACCGATATATATAGTAAAATACACACTTGTTGTTACATATATAAATGTAAAATTTTAGGAGGCTCTTATGGCACTTATCGAATTTAAAAATGTCAATAAATATTACGGAGATTATCATGCACTTCGTGACATTAATCTAGAAATTGAAAAAGGACAAGTTGTGGTTCTCTTGGGACCTTCTGGATCAGGGAAGTCTACCCTTATCCGTACAATCAACGCCTTGGAATCAATCGATAACGGTACGCTTATCGTTAACGGACATAATGTGACGGAAGCTTCTGCCAAAGATTTGGTTGAGCTTCGTAAGGAAGCGGGTATGGTATTCCAACACTTTAACCTCTACCCGCACAAAACCGTTCTTGAAAATGTTACCTTGGCACCTATCAAGGTTCTTGGAATCAGTAAGGCAGAGGCTGAAAAGACTGCTGAAAAATTCCTTCGCTACGTTAACATGTGGGACAAGAAGGATTCATACCCTGGTATGCTTTCTGGTGGGCAAAAACAACGTATCGCTATTGCACGTGGTCTTGCCATGAATCCTGAGCTCTTGCTCTTTGACGAACCAACGTCAGCCCTTGACCCAGAGACTATCGGTGACGTGCTTGCGGTTATGCAAAACCTTGCCAAAGGTGGCATGAACATGGTTGTCGTAACCCACGAAATGGGCTTCGCCCGCAGTGTGGCTGACCGTATCATTTTCATGGCTGAAGGTCAGGTTCTTGTAGACACTACGGATGTGGATGGTTTCTTCGACAATCCAACTGAACCTCGTGCAGTTCAATTCCTTTCTAAGATTATCGACCACAACTCTGATCGTGTCCAAGTGGACGCCTAAGGAGGGCTTATGTTAATCAAGAAACTTAGTCGCATTTTAGCTATCTCTGTTATAGCTTTTCTAGCAGTTCTCCTCTGGAACACCAAAAGCAGTCAGGCAGATGAAAGCAGTAAACTACTCAATAGTGCTGCAATTCAAAAAATTGTCAAAAAAGGGACACTAAACGTTGGTGTCAAACAGGATGTCCCAAACTTTGGTTACTATTCAGCCAAAACTAATACCTATCAAGGGATGGAAATTGACCTCGCTAAGAAAATTGCCAAAGAACTTAAGGTTAAGGTGAATTTTACAGCGGTTACCCCACAAACTCGTGAAGCCCTTATGGATAACGGAACTATTGACATGCTTATCGCTACTTATACCATTACAGATGAGCGTAAGGCTTCATATGCCATGTCAAATCCTTACTACTACGACCAAATCGGTTTCCTCGTTCAAACCAAATCTGGCTATAAGAAACTTTCTGACCTAAACGGTAAAACTATTGGAGTGTCTCAAGGGTCATCTGCCAAAGCTGCTGTTGAAGAGTACGCTTCAGCTAATAACCTTAAGTTTGACTACGTTCAACTTGGATCTTATCCTGAGTTAGCCGTATCACTCTATGCTTACCGTATTGACGCCTTTGCTGGTGATAAATCAATCTTGTCAGGTTACGAAAGTGATAAAACCAAGATCCTTGATGAAGGTTTCAAAACACAAGAGTACGGTATTGCTTCAAGTAAGTCTAATCAAGAGTTGATTGATTATACCAACGATTTGATTGCTAAATGGCAAAAAGATGGTAGCCTTCAAAAACTCTACGATAAGTATCACTTGAAACCAGCTAAGGCTGAAGATAAATAGAAAGGAGTCCTGAATTTATGTATCTTTTAACTGAAACGGCTAGTCCTTTCGCTCTTGAACGTTGGGCTGCTTTCTTCGCTAACTTTGGGCAATTTGCCAAAGGATTCTTTTACACTCT